>JAEZXM010000428.1 GCA_023419875.1 Pseudomonadota bacterium
CTCCTGGGCCGCGCCGAGCCGCTCGCGGCCGATCCCGATCTGCTCGCCCGCATCCGCGCCGTGCGCGCGACGTTGCCGCCGGTTCCCGGTGGCGGTCCCGGCGCGAACGCGTCGGACGCCGCGTTCCGGGAGATCCGGTGCCGCGTGTCGGCCGTCGACGGCGGACACCTCACGCTCGTGTCCCCCGACGGCCGGGCGGCGCGGCTCGATCCGTCGCGGGTCGCGCAGGTCGCGGCGGCACTGCTCGAGCGGCTCGCGGCCGGCGGACAGGAGCGCAGGAACGGGGTGGTGCTGGACCTCGTGCTCCACGCGACCGGTCCGGGCCCGCGCGTCCTCCTGAGGCTCGCGGCCCACGACATGGGCCTCGCGGCCCACCGTCCCGGGATCCCGCCCGCGGTCGCCTTCGCGGAGATCGTCGAGGCGATCCAGCTCGAGGGCGCGGCCTCCTGGCCCGACGCGGCGCGGGCGCAGGGCAAACCCTTCGCCCGCTTCCCGGACCTCGCCGCGTACGAGCAGGCCTGCTACGGCCGGAAGGTGACCGCCTAGAAGTCCACGCCCAGGCGCAGCGTGGCGCCGAGGGTGACGCCGCCGAGCTCCACGTCTCCGTCCCCGCCGCCCTCGAGCGTGACCGGCACGTTCTCCTTCTGGAGGTCCCAGCGGGCGAACGTCCACACGCCGACGAGGAGCCCGGGCCGGTCGGGGCTCCCGACCTTGAAGGCGAGGCCGGGGCGCAGGCCCACGTACGCGAGCCACTGATCGCGGTCGCTCGCGGTGACGATGTCGGGGTTCCGGGCGAGGTTCCCGAAGCGGTGCCCGCCGATCTCGCCGAGGAGGTCGATCCGGACGCCGCCGAGCGGGAGCGCGATCCCGGCGAGGCCGCCGACGTATGTCTGCGACGGCGCGTTGTCGTCCCAGGTCACGTCGGCGATGGCGCCGAACTCGAACAGGCCCAGCCGGATGAGGACGTCGCCTCCCGCGAGCTGGAGCGTGTCGTCGAAGAGGTCCGGGTCGTCGAGAGCGTTCTCGACGCTGGTGTCCGGCGGGCGGGACAGGCCGTAGAAGCCCTCCAGCGTGAAGCCGGCGGCGTGCGCGATGTTGGGGAAGAGCAGCGTGGCGGCCACGAGGCTGGCCCACAGCACGCTTGGCAGACGTGGGTTCATGCGCTTCATGATTCTCCCTCCAGGCGTCGGTTACGTTGAACGCCCCGTTCCCTTGCGGGGCGGCCGGCGAGCCGGCACATCACCACGTTGCGCACCGTTCGACCCTGGGGCCGGGGCGCTCCTCCGCTCGGCCGGGGCCTGTGCGCCGCGTTCACAGCGTCGCGCGCGCCTGGTGTACGCTCCGCGCATGCCTTCACCCACGCGCGACGCCGGCTGGGCCCTTCTCTGCGAGTTCACCGCCGCCCAGCCTCTGCGCCGGCACGCGCTCTCGGTGGAGGCGACCATGCGCGCGCTGGCGCGCCGCGCGGGCGTGCCCGAGGCCGAGGTCGAGACCTGGGGCGTCGTCGGGATGATCCACGACTTCGACTACGAGCGATGGCCGAGCCTCGACCAGCACGTCTGGCGCGGGATGGAGATCCTGCGCGAGCGGGGCTGGCCGGAGGCGGTGATCCGCGGCGTGGGTGCCCACGCGAGCTACACCGGGATCGCCCCCGAGACGCCCATGGAGCGCGCGATCGTCGCGGCCGACGAGCTCTCCGGGTTCGTGGGCGCGTGTGCGCTCGTGCGGCCATCGAAGAGCGTGCGCGATCTGCCCCCGGAATCGGTGCTCAAGAAGATGAAGGACAAGACGTTCGCGCGCGCCGTCGATCGCGGAGAGATCCACCGCGGCGCAGAGGCCGTCGGCATGCCGCTCCTCGAGCTCGCGGCGCTCGCCGTGGCCGCGCAGATCCCGATCGCCGAGCGCCTTGGACTCGCCGGCGCGCCCGCGCCCGATCTTCCCGACGCGCCGCTTCCGCCCGTGCCCGATCCCGGGTAGGAGGCGCGCCTCCACGTCGCCGTGCAAACGCTCGCCCGTCCGGGCATCTTTCTCCCGCGCGAGTCGGGCGATACGCCATAATGCCCCGCCGCCGAGGGGCCCCACGGAGGATCCATGTCGAAGGTGAAGGTGCAGCTCGGAGAGGCCGTGCTGGGTGGCCCGCGGCCGTTCGTCATGGCAGGGCCCTGCGTGGTCGAGGACGAGGAGCTGATGCTCCGTACCGCCGACCGGCTCGTGGAGATCGGCCGCCGGCTCTCGATCCCGATCATCTTCAAGTCGTCGTTCATGAAGGACAACCGGAGCGACCTCGCGTTCGACCACGGCCCCGGTCTGCACGAAGGGCTCGGCATCCTGCGCAAGGTGAAGGAGCGCTCGGGTCTCCCGGTGGTCACCGACGTGCACTACCCGGAGCAGGTGGCCGCAGCCGCCGAAGTCGCCGACGTGCTGCAGATCCCCGCCTACCTCTGCATGCAGTCGCACCTGGTGGTGACCGCGGCGCGGACGGGCCGGGTGGTGAACCTCAAGCACGGCCAGTTCCTCGCCCCGGAGAACATGGCGAAGCCGGTGAAGAAGGTGGAGGACTCCGGCTCGCGCAAGATCGTGGTCACCGAGCGGGGCTACACGTTTGGTTACAACGACCTCGTCGTCGATCCCCGCGCGTTCCACCACTTCCGCGCGCTCGGCTATCCGGTGGTGTTCGACATCGGCCACAGCGTCCGGCGCTACGGCATCCCCAGCGCCGACCCGCGCGGCGGCCTGCGCGAGTTCATGCCCGTCCTGGCCCGGGCAGCGGTGGCGGCGGGCGTGGACGGGCTCTTCATCGAGACGCACCCCGACCCGGCGCGCGCCCACTGTGACGCCGCCAGCCAGTACCCGCTCGACGGGCTGGAGGCGTTCCTCACGCCGCTCCTCGAGATCGACGCGGTGGTGCGGAAGCAGCTCGGGGAGTGAGGCACGAGCACCCTAGGTAGACGGAGGAATCGCATGGACCTGTACCTGGACTCGGTCGACTTCAAGGAGATCGAGGCGGCGTTCAAGCTCGGCTTCGTGAAGGCGCTCACCACCACCCCCACCTTCATGCACAAGCACGGCATCACCGACATCTCCGGGGCGATCGTGAAGCTCTCGGGGATGGTGCCGGACCTGCAGGTGGAAGCGCTGGGGCGCACCCACGACGAGATCGTCGCCGCGGCGGAGCAGATCCTCGCGCTCCCGCTCCAGCGCCGGCCGGTCTTCAAGGTGCCGGTGGGCCTCGAGGCGCTCCGCGCCTGCCACACGCTCACCAAGGCGGGGAACCGCGTCAACGTCCACCTCGTCTATTCGCTCAACCAGGCGTACATGGCGATGGAGGCGGGGGCCGCCTTCGTCTGCCCGCTCGCGGGGCGCATGCACGACCAGGGGCAGGACGCGAACCGCCTCTTCGAGCAGTGCGCGGAGGTGAAGGCGCGCTACGGGTACGGGACGAAGATCATGTACTCGTCCGTCCGCCACCCGGAGCACGTCCGCTCGGCGCTGCTCGCCGGCGCCGACGTCTGCACCGTCCCCTGGAGCGTACTCCAGCGGCTCTGCGACCACGCGCTCACCGAGGTGGGCACGAGCCAGTTCTTCGAGCACACCACCCTCATGACCGTGCACGTGCGCGATGCGATGGGCTCGGGCGTCAAGGCGCTGTGCGGGGTGGACGAGCCGGTCTCGGCGGCGCTGGTCCGGATGACCGAGTCGCGCCTCGGCGCTGTCGCCCTCACCGACGCCCAGGGTCGGCTCGCGGGCGTGTTCACCGACGGTGACCTGCGCCGCGACCTGCAGAAGGACGGCGCCGGGATCCTCGGCCGCCCGCTCGCGCAGGTGGGGCACAGCGCCAAGCCGCTCACCCTCTCCGCCGACGCCCTCCTCTACGAGGCGGCGAAGATGTTCCAGGAGCACAAGGTGGACAACGTGGTGGTGGTCGAGGCGGACCGGCCCCTCGGCCTCCTCGACGTCCAGGACCTCGTGCGGATGGGCCTCCTTGGCTGACTCCTCCCGGCGCGAGCGGCGGACGGCGGCCGAGGTGGCGCAGCTCTTCGGGCCCGACCGGTTCGCCGGCCCGCCCGAGCGGCTCGCCGAACGGCTCGGGCGCTGCCGCGCGGTGGTGCTCGACTGGGACGGCGTGCTCGGGACCGGACAGAAGGGCCCGGGCGCGCCCGCCGCCTTCAACGAGATCGACGCCATGGGGCTGAACCTGCTCCGCTACGCGCTGTGGAGGCGCGGCGGGGCGGCGGCCATCCCGGTGCTGGCGGTGGTCTCCGGCCAGCACGATCCCGCGGCCCTGGCCCTCGCCGACCGCGACCGGTTCGACGCGGTGTACATGGGGTTCCTCGACA
>JAEZXM010000336.1 GCA_023419875.1 Pseudomonadota bacterium
CCGCCGTCCCGTCGCCGCGGCTCGTGCGCTCCGCCTCCGCGCAGGCGCGCACCGGGGCCGATCGCCCCGACGAGCTGGCCGATGATCCGAGCAGCGACGCGCCGGAGATCGCCGCGGAGGTGGACCAGGAGTCCGCCGAGCTCGAGGACCTGCGCCAGGCCGAGGAGTCCGCGCACGTCGCCGACGCGGACGCCGGCGGTCCTTCCCAGGGCGGCCGCATCGAGCTCATCCCCGAGCTCGCCATGGACCTCGCCACGCTCCAGGCGAAGTACGACATCCCGATCGACGTGAACCCTTCGGTGGTCGCGTACATCCGGTTCTTCCAGTCGCCGGCGGCGCGGAAGCACTTCGTCAAGTGGCTGGGGCGCTCCCACCGGTACATCCCGCGCTACCGCGAGATCCTGAAGGAGGAGGGGCTTCCGGAGGACACGGTCTACCTGGCGATGATCGAGAGCGGCTTCGGCAACTTCGCCTACAGCCGCGCGCGGGCCTCCGGCCCCTGGCAGTTCATCGCCTCGACCGGGAGGATCTTCGGGCTCAAGCAGGACTTCTGGGTGGACGAGCGGCGCGACCCCGAGCGCTCCGCCCGCGCTGCGGCGCGGTTCCTGAAGCAGCTCCACGAGCGGACCGGCGACTGGCGCCTCGCGTGGGCCGGCTACAACGCGGGCCTGGGCCGCATCGCCAGCGCTCGGAGGAAGGGGTACGAGGACTTCTGGTCGATGGCCGCGGTCCCCGGCCGGCGCGTCCTCCGCGCGGAGACCAAGGGGTACGTCCCGAAGCTCATGGCCGCGGCGATCGTGGCGAAGCACCCGGAGGCGTTCGGGTTCAAGGCCGAGGAGATCGAGCGCCACCAGTGGACCGACTACGCCGAGGTGGAGATCCCCTCGGCCACGCTCCTCTCGGTCATCGCCCGGGCGGCTGGCATCTCGGAGCGGGACCTCATCGAGCTCAACCCCGAGCTCCGCCGCTCCTGCACCCCGCCGCGGAGCTACCGGCTCAAGATCCCGGTCTCCGCCGCCGCGACCTTCGCCGACGCCTGGCCCGAGGTCCGCGCCAAGGTCCGGACCACCTTCGCGGGCCACGTGATCCGCAAGGGAGACACGCTCTCGCGCATCGCCCTGCAGTACGGCGTGCCGGTGCAGGGGATCATGGAGCTCAACAACCTCGCGAGCACCAGGAAGCTCCGGATCGGGGCCGAGCTCCTCATCCCGCGGCCGCTCCACGGGACGAACGTCGCCGTGGCCTCGCCCTCCGACGAGGAGAAGCCGAGGCGCAAGGCGACGGTCGCGCCCCGCGTGCGGCCCGACCGCCCGCACAAGGCGAAGGCCGGACGCACGGTGCTCCGGATCCGCGCGGGCGACACCCTCTGGTCGATCTCGCAGCGGTACGGTGTGGAGATCGCGGACCTCTGCCGCTGGAACCGGATCGAGGATCCGAACCGGCACAAGCTCCTGCGGGGGACGCGGCTCGTCGTCTACCAGGATCGCGGCTAGCGGCCGCGCTCGCCTCGTCGTGAACGGCGCCCCGACGGAGGATCGGGCGGCTTTCGCGCTCCCATCGGGGGCACGTTCCATCACATCTTCCGGAGCCCCGGTTCGCTAGGTTGAGACCGATCGCCGGTCCGACCGAGGGAACGGGGAAGATGCGAGAGCTTCGAAGCGACGTGGTGGTGCTGGCGGGGGCGCGGGAGGTCCGGATCGTGGGCTCGACCCGCGAGGCCGAGTCGGAGCTCGCGAGCGGGTTCCTGCCGACGGTCGTCCTGCTCGGCCCCGGCCTGCTGCGCCCCGCGGCGCAGGCCTTCGCCGCCACGATGAGCGCCCGCCCGCCGCGCGCGCGCATCCCCGTGATGCGCCTCTCCGGCGACGACCAGCAGGTGAAGCTCACGCTGGTGAGCCCGACGGACCAGGCCGAGCTCCCGGGCCCGGAGGAGCTCACGAGCATCCTCGCGGTGCTCGAGGACCTCGTGAGCGAGCTGAGCCTCCTCGACCGCTGGCGGCGGAAGGACAGCGGGTGGATGACGTGGCCGACGTGAGGATCCTCCGTTCGCCCTGAGCCCTTCGACTCCGGCCCTTCGGGCCTACGCTCAGGGTAAACGGAGTCGAAGGGTGAGCGGTTGCGACGCGCCATTCGCTGCGCTCGTTGCTTCCTCACGTTCCGCCTCGAGCCCGGGGCAAGATGGTTGAAGGTTTGCGCGTGGGACGGGGCCGGCCCTGCGGCGGCCTCCCTCGCTCCGCGACTCCCCCGGATCGGATCCGTACTGGGGACGGTGCTGCTCGTCCGGAAAGCGGCCGGCAAGCCCTGGCGCGCCAACGCCGCGCGGGCTTGACGTGAAGTGCTGTTGACCGTTGGTGCGCGCGTCGTTGGCACGCCGCTGTGCACGGCCGCCGTACTGGGGACGTGTTCGTGGGGGTCGCTGCGCTCGGTCGGCCGGCGCAGGGCCGGCCCCGCCCTCGGGGCGGGGTTGGTTGGTGGGGCTCGAGGCGACCTCTCGTTGCTGCCTCGCTCCGCTCGCCCTGAGCCTGTCGAAGGGCGGGGGTCATTGAGGTGAGGGAAAGTGGCGCGAGTCCGCTCGTGCTGAGCCTGTCGAAGCACGAGCGGTGGCGGCCGCGGAGTGGAAGGGTCGGGATGGTCCCGACGCTACGTCAACGTCCGCGCCGGCTCCACCCGCGCGGCGGCGGCGGCGGGGGCGAGGGCGCCCAGGACGGCGGCCACCGCGGGCACGGCGATGCCGAGCGCGGGGAGCCAGGCGGGGAAGGCGAAGAAGGTGTCGGGGCGGAAGGGGAAGTCGGGGAGCATGCCGAGCGCGGCGCGGTCGGCGGCGACCGAGAGCACGATGGCGAGCGCGGTACCGAGCAGGCCTCCGGCGAGGCCGATCATTCCGCCCTCGAGGAGCACCACCCGGTGCACGTCGGACGGGGTGGCGCCGAGCGCCTGGAGGACCGCGATCTCCTTGGACCGCCCCCGGACGCTCGCGGAGAGGGAGCGGGCGATGGCGAGCGCAGCGAGCAGGCACATCACGATCGCCAGGAACGCCAGGGCTCCGGTGGTGACGGCGACGATCGCTCCCACCCGCTCGGCCGCGGCGCGCTCGTCCTCTCTCACCGTGAACCCCATCCGGCGGACCTCGGCCGCGATCGCGGGGACGTCGTCCGGGCGGCGCGCGAGCAGCGTCACCTGCGTGTAGGCGGCGTCCTTGCCGTACTCGGAGTGGAGCCGCCGCGCGGTGTCGAGGGGGATCGCCATCAGGTAGATGGGGACGCGCTCGGAGAACGCCGCGAGGCGCACGCGCGCGGGATAGGTCCTCTCCTCCCGCTTGCCCGGGACGATCGACAGGCCGATCTCGACGGGCATGGTGAGGCCGACGAGCGAGATGCCCACCGGCAGGCGCGGCAGGTTCCACGAGGGCGCGATGGTCTTGTCGTAGGCCTCCACGAGCCGGCGGGAGATGACGATGGGAATGGGCTGTCCCGGACCCGGATCCTGGAACGGATGGCCGGGCTCGAGATCGGCCTCCACCATCGCCGGGTCGATCCCCACGGCCGGGATCTGGAGCGTCATCCCGGGCGGCCAGCTCGGGGCCATGCCGGGGGGCGGCTCGGCCGCGGCGATCGGGACCTGGAGGACGAGGCGGGGCCACGCGGCCTCGACGCCGGGCACCGCCCGGAGCCGGCGCACCGCCGGGTCGTCGAGCTTGCCGCCGCCGAGGAATCCAAGCGAGAGGCTCGACGGCACCACCTCGACGAGCCGCGCCTCGGAGGGGAACATCCGCCGCGCGGCGGCCCCCACGCCGAGCCCGAGCGCGAGGAAGAAGACGAGGGCGGCCGCCCCGGCGCAGGCCGCGGCAGCGTCGAGGATCGCGCCCCGCCCGTCGGCGCGGATCCGGGCGCGGGCGATCCAGAGGAGGCCGCGGGCGCTCATGGACCCCTCCTGAGATCGGCGGCCGGTGGGGCCCCGGAGCGGCAGGGCGAGAGC
>JAEZXM010000501.1 GCA_023419875.1 Pseudomonadota bacterium
GGCAATAGAGCAGATTTGTTTACCAAGTACCATCCGGGCGCCGCTCTTTGTTGGGTTCGACGGGAACCGGCCGCAAATCCGGGGGCCTGGGCGGTTGCGCCCGCGGACGGGCCGCGGTGAAACGTTCTCTTCGACGGACATCTGAATCGATCTTTGCCGCGAAAGCTGGCGGCCGTGCCCGACCGACTCAGCGCTCGACGGACCCGATGTCACCGGCCGCGCCGGCGGGTCGCGCCGCGCCCGATTGATCCGTGGCGGTCAACACGTGGGTCCGGGAGAGCTGCGAGCGGTAGAACGTGAGGTGGTCGCCGAGGGCGCCCGGATCGAACCGCTCCCAGAACTCGTCCCCCAGGATGACCGGACCGAGCCGGCCGCCGATCTCGTGCTCGATCGCCCGCCAGCCGTCGATCCAGCCCGCGTTGGCCGGCTCCGTCGGCCAGGTCGTGGCGGGCCCGCACCAGCTCACGCCGGCGAAGTCGGGGAGGTCCGCCCCGAAGCTCTCTCCCAGCGTCGCGCCGTACTCGGCGCGCAGCTTCGCGACCACATGGTTCAGGAAGTCGTCGCTGGTCTGGTGATTCAGGCATTCGTCGTTGCTCCCGCCGAAACCGCCGTAGCCGGCGGTCACGTGCCGGATCGAGTAGCCCGCCGGCGGGACCACATCCCGCGCCAGCGCGCCCGGCGGATACGAGAGCACCGCTGGCTCACCGGCGTCGGTCCCCGTGGACAGGGCGGACGGGTGGCGCACCGGGTTCGCGAGGTCGAGCGCGTGGGCCGGATCGACCTCGTCCCGGTCTCCCGCCTTGGGCCAGTGCTTGCGGCTCAGGTGGTTCCAGGCCGGGACCGGGACGAGGAGGTGGCGGACGTCGAGCGCGCCGACGAGGTTGTACCCGCCGCTCGTCAGGAAGAGGAGCGACCCGGTGAACCAGTCCTCCGGGTCGGCGTTCACCGTGTTCCCCACCAGGATCGACTGCCGGATCCAGACGTCCTCGACCGTGTGAGCGTTGCCGATCGTGGCGGCGAGGCCGCCCCCGCCCACGTTGGGCTTCCCGCCGAACTCGGCCCGGGTCCCGGTGACCGCGTTCTCGGCGACGGTGGTCGAGACGAGGGAGAGCGAGCCGCCGCCCATGTAGATGCCGCCGCCGCGGTGGTACCACTGCCCCGCTTCCGGCAGGTCCGGATGATCCTCGACCACGTTGCGGGCCACGGTGCAATTGGTGAGCGTCATGGTGGCGAGGTTCCGCGGCCCGCCCGAGAGCGTGAAGA
The DNA here is from genome assembly GCA_023419875.1 of Pseudomonadota bacterium. Classification (GTDB taxonomy): domain Bacteria; phylum Myxococcota; class Myxococcia; order Myxococcales; family Anaeromyxobacteraceae; genus Anaeromyxobacter. Next base: position 1,264 of record JAEZXM010000501.1, read on the forward strand.
TCCCCCCGCCGTACGCGTGCTGCGCGGTGACCCGGTTGCCGCTCACCGTCGAGCGGACGAGCGACGTGTCGTTCCCCCGGCCGGTGCTGGCGGCGCCTCCGACCGAGTAGATCCCGCCGCCGGCCGCGCCGTACCCGCTCGCCACGTTGCCTGCCACGACGGTGTCGACGAGCTCGAGGCCGTCCGCGTAGATGCCGCCCCCATAGGCCCCGCGGTCGCGGCTCGCGCTCGCGTCCCCGCGGATCGCGTTTCCCGTCACCGTGCACCGCTCGAGCCGCGCCGTGCCCCACACGGCCAGGCCGCCCCCGCGCGCCAGCGTGTACGGCTGGGTCCCGCCCTCCAGCGGCTCGGCGGCCGAGAAGCCTCCGGCGATGGTCACGTTGCGCAGCACGAGGTCGCCGCGCACCGCGAGGACGCGCGCCGGCAACGACGCGCCGCCCGTCCATCGGATGGTGATGCCGCCCCGCAGATCCGAGGCGTCGATGACGACGTCCTTGCGGGCCGAGAGGGCCGAGGCGCCGTGGTCCCGATCCTGGTACCCCTGGAACGCAGGAGGACCTCCGGCATAGACCTCGGCCGGCAGCATCGTGTGGGCCTCCCCCACGATCGAGAGCTCGATGATCCCGCCGTCGAGCGCGGGATCGAAGACGATGCGCGCGCCCGAGTGCACCTTCCGCACCGCCTCGCGCAGCGTGGTGAGATCGTCGTCCGCGGGAGGGCCGTCGAGGAGCGTGTTCACGACGACGGGCGCCCCCCGATCGCATGCTCCGGTGAGCAGGAGCGCGGAGTTGAGAACGGCGGCGAGGACGAGGCGAGGCGAGTGCATCGGCGGTTCCTCCGTAAGACTGCGGCGCTCTCGTCACGCCATCGTACCGAGGATACCCTCCCACCCGGTAGCGGCCGCGCGGTCACCTCGCGGTCACCGGACGTGGAGACCTGCCGCACGCCCGGCACGCGCGCCGGTGGTAGCGTGCGCCTCTCTGCAGGGAGCGCGACGCGCTCCGGGGAGGCAATCGTGAAGGCGGTGCGGATCAAGGTGGTGCGCAGGGCGCTGCACGAGGACCTCGCGACGGCGTACGGCGGCCGGGAGATCCGGCCCTGCGAGGTCATGCACGACGGTCAGGAGTTCCTCACCAGCTTCGGGAAGCCGGAGGGGTTCTGCGACTGGGCGTGGAACGACATCTCGCGGGGCGTGTTCGCGCTCCTGACCGGCGGGTCCTTCGATCAGGGCGTCTTCCAGGGCTGGATGAAGGACCGCGCCACGCTCCTCTCCTGCTGCACGGACGGATTCCGCCCGGTGTCGTTCCTGCTCGAGCGGATCGATACGCTGTCGCTCCTCGACCTCGCCGGCGCCTCGCGTCCCGCGCCGCGCGAGGTCTACGGAACCGAGCGCTGGGGCGAGTGCCGGTACGACCTCGGCGGCCTCGCGCCCGGCGCGCGGTGCCTCGTCCGCCTGCACTTTGCCGAGATCTACTTCTCCAGGCCGGGACGGCGTGCGTTCGACGTCGAGGTGAACGGGGAGCGCGTGATCACCGGCCTGGACGTCCTCGCCGCCGCCGGCGGCGCGCATCGCGCGGTCGTCCGTGAGGTCGAGACGGCCGCGGACGCGGCGGGCGCCGTCGCGATCCGGTTCATGAAGGGCGCCGCCGACGAGCCCAAGATCTCGGGGATCGAGCTCTTCGCAAATGGCTCGGCCGAGCCGCGCCACGCGATCAACTGCGGCGGGCCGGCGGTGGAGGGGTTCGCCGCCGATGGCACCTTCACGGGTGGCACCGCCAGCGGGTAGCGAACGTACGCCGATCCTCTCGAACGTCCTGCTGGACCAGAAGGGGGGCGGGCGCGCCCTCCCTTCCCTGCTAAGACTGGAACCCCTACGGAGGGTTCAACTCATGCTTGCAGGGTTCCGGACGTTCGTGGCGCGGGGAAACGTGGTCGATCTCGCGGTCGGCGTCATCATGGGCGCGGCCTTCAGCGCCATCGTCGGCTCGTTGGTCGCCGACGTGCTCACCCCGGCGATCGGGGCCGTGTTCGGGAAGCCCGACTTCTCGAGCATCGCGCTCGGCCCGGTGCTGATCGGCAAGTTCCTCAACGCCGTGGTGCAGTTCCTGCTCGTGGCAATCGGCGTGTACTTCTTCGTGGTCCTGCCCATGAACCGGTTCATGAAGAAGAAGGAGGAGGCACCGCCGCCTCCCCCGATCACCGCGCAGGAGAAGCTCCTCGCCGAGATCCGGGACCTGCTCGCCCGCCGGCCCGACTGACCGAGGCGGGCCGCAGGCTGCGGGGTCGGCCATCCGGCCCGACCCGGCGCCCTCCAGCTCAGCGCTTGGTGCGGCGACCGCCGCCGCCCGAGCGGGAGCGCGGCTTGGTCGCGCCGGTGGTCGCGCCAGAGGACGACTTGCCGGCGCTCCGGCGCGCCGCGCGTGCGTTGCGCGACCGGCTCTTCCCTCCCTTGCGCCCGATCTCGGAGAAGAACTCCGGACCGCGGGCGCGGAGGGTGGCGCGGCCGCCCTTGCGGCCGGCGTCGCTCCGGGATCGCTTGGCCGTCGACTGCTTGTTCGCGCGCCGGCGCGCGGTGGTCTTCGCCATTTCCGTTTCTCCTCGGGGCGAACGTGCGCTTGCTTTGCCCCGAGCAAACCCTGATCACGCGAGGCCCGGCGCGCAACCGGCCCGGGCGCGGAACGGGCCCGGATCACCTGCTCGGTTGCCGGTGATATCGACCCTCTGCGCAAGAAGTGCGTGCGCACCGGATTGATCGAGGGCAAAACGCAACGTCTGCGGTTACGCACCGACAGAACCTAGTAAATCCGCGGGCCTGGCTCCTGCAAGACGACACAGATCAAGAGCCTCAACCCCGGAGGTCGTTGTGCTCTCGAACGCCCCCGTGTCGGATTGCACCGCATGCGCCCTGGGCGTCGCTTCGGCCGGGCGCTGCCGTCTCTCGCCGACCACCCGCGAATCCGGCGCCACCATCTGTGCCCAGGGCGAGCGGCCCAGGAACGTGTACTTCGTGAAGGAGGGGTTCGTCTCGCTCTCCGCCGTGTCTCCCCGGGGTGCCGAGCTCCTGCTCTCCCTCCGCGGCCCCTCCTCGCTGCTCTGTACGGAGGCGCTGCAGAACGAGGCGTCCTCGTTCGAGGTGCGGGCGCTCTCGCGGGTGAAGATCTGCGCGATCGCCGGGGACGCGATGATGCAGTGGATCGGCCCCGAGCGGAGCGCCGCGCGCGTCGTGCTGGACCTCCTGCTCGGCGAGGGACGCGATCAGCGCGACGAGGTGAACTGGCGCCAGGGCGACTGCCTCTCGCGGGTGGCGCGGTTCGCGCTCGCGCACGCACGGTTCCTGGCCGATCGCCCCACCGCCGTGCGGAAGCAGGTCGTGGCGCGGCTGCTCGCGATGCGGCCGGAGACGCTGTCGCGGTGCCTCACGCGGCTGGAGAAGGACGGGGTGGTGGACGCGTCTCGAGGCGTGCGCGTGCTCGACCACCGGCGGCTCGCGCAGATCGCGCTCGAGGACGCCACGGCGTAAGCTTCCGGAGTTCCCGGGCCGCGCCCGCCGCGAGGGAAGGTGCCTTCTCTTGCGGGGCCTGTTATGAAGGGGCCGGAATTCACGGCCGCGAGGCGCATCATGTTCGGTGGAAAGATCGGTATGTGGGAGCTCCTTGCCATCCTGGCGATCGTGCTGATCCTCTTCGGGGCGACGAAGCTCCCGCAGATCGGGGCCGGCCTGGGCCAGAGCATCCGCGGGTTCAAGAAGGCGCTGAGCGGCGAGGACGAGGAGAAGCCCGCCTCGACCACGCGCTCGGATCCGGGCGCGCCGAAGAGCTAGCGCGCCGCGTCCACCCGTCGCCGGCACGCTGCGTCCGTGCCGCGCCGCGGCGACGCGCGCATGTGCGCGCAACCACGCGCGCGACGCCCCGCCGAGACCCTTTCCTTTCCCGGGACCTGCTCTATCTCAACCTCCGTGACACTTCCGGAGGCGTCTCCATGAGCATCTCCTTCGAGTCGGCTCGAGACGACCGAGCGCTCAACGTCCGGGTCAGCTCGGCTTTCCGGCTGGAAGACGCGTTGCAGCTCGGTGCCGCCGTCGCGGAGGCGGCGCCCGGAACCGAGGTGGACGTCGATTTCCTCCAGGTGCGGGAGTACCAGGGCCCTGCGCTCGCCCGCCTCGCCGAGGTGATGCGCTCGACGCGGGCGCACCTGGCCCTGCGCGGACTGACCATCCACGAGCGGAAGCTGCTCGATTACCTCGGCGCGCCGGCGGAACCCAGGGATTCCGAGCCGTCGCCCCCCGGATAGCGGAGGCGGCGGGCGGCCCAGGCCACGTCCGCCACACGGAAGCCCGATTGACCTGCCGCTCCCCGGGCCCTATCAAGGGGCCTCATGCCCGAGCCCGTCCTCGACGAGCTGGAGCGGTACATGGGGTTCGGCCCGGCCGACGGCGACGCGCTGCGCCGGCTGTCCGGCGCGGCCTCCCCGCACCTGCCGGCGATCGCCGAGGTGTTCTACGACCGGATCCTCGGCCACCCGGAGGCACGCCAGGCGCTGCAGGGCGAGGCACGCGTCGGACACCTCAAGAAGACGCTCGTCGAATGGATGCAGCGGCTCCTCACCGGTCCCTGGGACGAAGCCTACTGGGAGAGCCGTCTGCGGATCGGCCGCGTGCACGTCCGTATCGGGCTCCCCCAGCACTACATGTTCGGCGCGATGAACGTGGTCCGGACCGAGCTCGGCCGGATCGCCTTCGAGCGCTTCGGCGCGACCCCGGAGCAGCTCGCCGAGGTCCACGCGGCGCTCCACCGGATCCTCGACCTCGAGCTCGCGATCATGCTCCACACCTACCGCGACGACCTCCTCGCCCAGCAGGCGCGCGCCGAGCGCCTCTCCACCTTCGGCCAGCTCGTGGGGTCGATCGCGCACGAGCTCCGGAATCCGCTCGGGGTGATCGAGAGCTCGGTCCACCTCCTGCGGACGCGGGTGGGCGACGAGCCCCGCGCGCGCAAGCACGTGGAGCGGATCTCCGAGCAGGTCTCGGTCGCGAACGGCATCATCTCCAACCTGCTCGACATGATCCGCGACCGGCCGCTGGCGAAGGAGCAGGTCCGCCTCCTGACCGTGCTGGAGGGTGCGGCCGCTTCGGTGCCCCGACCGGCGGAGGTCGCCCTCGCGTTCGAAGGGCTCGAGTCGCTGCCGGCCGTGGAGGGCGATCCGGTGCAGCTCCGCCAGGTGTTCGCGAACCTCATCCAGAACGCGGTCCACGCCACCGCCCCGCAGGGCGAGGTGCGCGTTCGCGGCCGGCGGGCGGACGGGCGCGTGTCGCTCGACGTGGAGGACACCGGCCCGGGCGTGGCCCCGGCCGCGCGCCGCCGCCTCTTCGAGCCCCTCATCACCACCAAGGAGCACGGCGTCGGACTGGGCCTGGCGCTGGTGAAGCGGATCGCGGAGCGGCACGGAGGATCCGTCGAGTACGCGGACCGTCCCGAGGGCGGCGCGCGCTTCACCGTCCACCTCCCCGGATGAACATGGCCGTCGCTCCCTCCCCTCCCCGTGTCCTCGTCGTGGACGACAACGCGGACCTGGCCGAGAACCTGGCGGAGGCGCTCTCGGAGGAGGGCCACACCGTGCGGACCGCAGGGTCCTGCGCGGACGGGCTCCGGCTGGCGGGGGAAGGCGGGTTCGACGTCGCCCTCGTCGATCTGCACCTGCCCGACGGAGACGGAAACACGCTCGCCCCGCGCCTGCGGGAGCTCGTGCCCGACGGCCAGGTGATCCTGCTCACCGGCTACGCCTCCATGGAGTCCGCGGTCCGGGCGGTGCGCGCCGGCGCCTGCGCGTACCTCGTGAAGCCGTGCGCGATGGAGGACGTGCTGCTCGCGGTGGAGCAGGCGATGCGCCAGGTGCGCCTGCACCAGGAGAAGCGCGAGCTCGCCCGCCGGGCCCACACCGCCGAGAAGCTCGCGGCGGCGGGCACGATGACGGCAGGGCTCTCGCACGAGATCCGCAATCCGCTCAACGCCGCGGCGCTCCAGCTCAACGTCCTCGAGCGCCGGATCGGCCGCCTCGCCCCCGAAGCCCAGGCGCCGCTGCGCGAGCCGCTCGACCTCGTGAAGGGAGAGATCAAGCGGCTCGACCACATCCTCGAGGACTTCCTCCAGTTCGCCCGGCCGCGGGAGCTGGCGCGCAGGGTGCTGGACCTCGCCGCCCTGGCCGGCCAGGTGCTCGACTTCCTCGCCGGCGCCTTCGACCGTCGCGGCGTCCGGCTCGAGCGGCGGCTCGGGGAGGCCGCCCCAATCCGCGGCGACGAGGAGCGGATCCGGCAAGTGCTCGTGAACCTGTGCCTCAACGCGCTCGAGGCGGTCGCCGACGGCGGCCTCGTCCGCGTCTCCTGCTCACGGCTGCCGCCGGGGCCGGACGAAACGCGCTGGGTGGAGCTCCTCGTGGAGGACGACGGACCGGGCATCCCCGCGGACGTGCGCGAACGGATCTTCGAGCCGTTCTTCACCACCAAGGACTCGGGGTCAGGCCTCGGCCTCTCGATCGTGCACGCGATCGTGACGCAGCACGGCGGACTCGTGGAGGCCGGGGCAGCTCCGGAGGGCGGGGCCCGCATGGTCCTGCGCGTGCCGGCGGCCTCCTGAGCCGACCGCAACCATCGGCCGCACCGGGGTTTCCGTCAGAGACGGGCCCCCGTCCGTCACACGCCGGGCGCAGGACGTTCCACTAGGACAGGCAGGGAGTCGCCCAGGTTCTCCACGGCGGGGGATCACCGGTGCCCCGCCCGCTCGCCGCGGGCGGGGCACTTCTATTCGGGGCCGCGCCGTTCTCGCACGATGGCCGCGAGGCGGCCCTTGATCCGCTCGTAGCGTTTGCGAAGGGTCGCCGCGTCCACGGTGCGACCCTCGGTCGAGAGCACCTCGGCCACCTCCTCCCAGGTGAGCTCCTGGTCGAGGCGAAGCGCGAGCAGGGTCTGGTCCTCCGCGTTCAGCTCGGCGCGCAGCACCTCGAGCTCCTGCCGCAGGGTCTCGAGCTTCACGGCCGTGTTGGTGCGAACCTCCTCGGCCAGGTGAGAGGCGGCGCTCGAAGGGAGGCCCTCGCGCAGCCGGCGCCAGGCGTCGTCGCGGACCTTCATCGCCGCGCTCCAGGCCGCCTTGAACGCCCAGGTCTTGACCGACGAGCGGCCCTCGAAGTTGACCATGCCGCGCCAGACCTGCTCGGCGAACATGGAGAAGGCGTCGGACGCGTCGGTGTCGTTCCCGAGCAACCGGTGGAGGTACCCGAGGGCACGCGGACCGTATCCGCGGATCACCTCGGTGGCGGCGCTGCGGTAGTCGGCAGCAGCGAGCAGCGCCGTCACCCGTGCTTCGACGTCCGCGCCGTCCGCCATGCCGTCACCTTATGCGAGCCACCCCGTTCGGTCGAGGTTGGCACCCCGGCGAGGTACGGATCCCGTTCGATGTCCCCTGCCCTGGGGGTTCCCCCGTACGACGCGTCGCGGCGTCCGAAGCGCGTCGAGCCGAGCAGCCCTGCCAGCGCCGCGGTGATGGGCTGCCCCGTGCGCCGCTCGACGAACAGCCACTGACCGGCCGGGTTCAGGTCGAGGAACCACAGCCGGCCGTCCTCGTCCCGACGGAAGTCGATGGCCGCGTACACGAGGCCGAGCTCCCGCAGGAGCCGCCGGAGCCCGGCCTCCTCCCGGTCCGGCATCTTGCAGGCGGCGAAGCGGCACTGGCGCTCGAACCCGCGGAAGTCGTCGGGAGAGGAGGAGCGCCGCGCGTCGATCTCCGCCGCGAAGAGCTCGTCCCCCACGACCGTCACGCGCACGTCGATGCCCGGGATCCGCTCCTGGAGGATGACCGGCGCGTGGCGGAGGTCCCGGACGCCGGCGGCGCCGCGAGCGCCGACGCGCCGCGTACGGCGCCAGTCCTCGGGCGTCGCGTGCACGAGCTTGTGGATGGCGCCCGCCGGCCCGCGTTCGGCCAGGAACGCTCGGGCCGCCTCGAGGTCGTTGGTGACCAGGGTCGGCGGGATCGCCAGCCCGGCGCGCTCCGCGGCCGCGAGCTGCAAGGTCTTCTGCGCTGCCGCGTCGTCGCGCCAGGGGTGATTGACGAGGAGCGCGCCGGCCTCGAGGGAGCCGAGCAGGCCGGTCAAGGCCTCGAGGGTCTGGCGCACCGCGAACTCCGCGCGCCGGGCGGGGAGCCCGCGCGGCGCCTCCGGCGTCAGGGGACGCCGCCACCAGAGCGCCCGGACCCGGGACGCATCGATCGAGGGAGCTCCGTCGAGGCGGAGCTCCCTGGCTCCTGCTCCTCCGTACGCGAGCGCGACCCGCCCGCGCGCGGGCAGGTGGGCGAAGTCGAGCACTGCGACCTCGACGCCCTGGCGGGCCAGGGCGTCGAGGACGGGGCGGGCGTGCTCGTCCCTGCGGTGGGTGACCGCGAGGATCACTTCTTCTTCTTGATCCTGCGCGCGGGCTTCCGCGCCGACTTCCTGGCAGCCGGCTTGCGCGCGGTCTTCTTCGCGGGCTTCCGGGTGGACTTCTTGGTGGGGCCGAGGAGCTTCTTGATCGTGTCGCGTGTCGTTGCGGTTCCTTCGGGCATGCACGCTCTCCTTTCCTGAGGTGCGTTGTGTGCACCGGTGCGGCGCTACTGCTCCTTCAGCTCGCTCCGGAGGGAGCGGGCCTCCTGCAACAACGTGAGGTCGCGATCGGCGCGCGCGAGCAGCCCGAGCAGACGATCCACCTCGCTGCGCGCCCGCTCCCTCTCGCCGAGGCGGGCATGCGCCCGCGCCGACAGAAGCATGGATCGGGCGTACGCCCACGAGCGCCAGATGCGGTCGGGGGGAAGGCGCTGGAACCTGCCGACCATGGCGACCACCGTCACGTCGTCGCCCGCTGCAGCGGCGACCTCGGCGGCGAGGTAGGCCGGCGCGAGCCCGGACGTGGGCCAGGGATCCTGGACCTCGGCCTGAGCGAGCCGGGCGAGCGCCCCGGCGACGTCCCCAGCCCGCCACGCGCGAAGGGCTCGGTACTGGACCTCCGCGGGAGAGCCCGGCGGGAGCGAGACCGCCAGCTCCTCGGCGCGCTTCAGGTCCCCGAGGAGAACGAACACCAGCGCGACGTCGGCGGTCGAGCGGCTCCCGGACGTCTGCGCGGGGGCCGCATACCGCCAGACGCGCGCCGGGTTGCCGGTCGCGGCGGCGATCATCGCCTGGCGGTAGGCGAGCTCCTCGATCTGCTGGACCGGGGACATCCGGATGGTTTCGTCCAGCCACCGGAGCGCCTCGGTCACGCGTCCCTGGGCCGTGAGTGCCATGTCGACGCGGTAGCGGATCGATAGCGCGGCGGGATCCGCGGCCATCTCCCGGCGCGCGATCTCCTCCGTCTCCCGGTACTCCCCGGCGGCCTGGAGGGCGAACCGGAGCGTTTCCACCTCCGCCTCTCCCCGGAGCCGCACCGCTTCGCGCGCGACGCGAACCGCCTCGGCATGGTCGCCCAGCCACACGAGCGCGTCGACGAGCCCGCGCGTGCGGAGCGGCACCTCGGACTGGAGACGCTTCGCCAGCTCCCGTAGCTCCCGGGTGCGGTTCGTCCGCCCCAGCGCCGCGATGAGGTCGCCGAGCGGGTCGTCGTCCTCCGGACGCACCGCGACGAGCTTCTCGAGGTATCGCGCCGCGGAGGCCCAGTCGCCCGACTCGCGGTACGTTCGCGCGGCACCGCCCAGGGCGTCGGGGTCCTCGGGCGCCTGGGCGAGGATGGCGTCGTAGATGCTCGTCGCCTCCTCCCTCCGTCCCTCGATGCGGGCGGACAGGGCGCGGAGGAGACCGGCCTCCCGGGCCGGGAGCCGCGCCAGCCCGTCGAGGGCGGCGCGGAGATGCGGCTTCGTCTCCTCGCCGGTGTTCCCCGGAAGGAAGCTGAGGACCGCGAGCTGGTAATGCGCGAGCGGGAAGCTCGGGTCCAGCGCGAGCGCGCGCTCGAAGAATCCCTGGCACTGCTGGATGTTCCCGCGCAGGTCGACGGGCCGCGCCACGCAATCCACGCCCTCGTAGTAGAACCGCGCCGCCTCGGGGCTCGCCGTGACGGCGACGGCCACTGGCCGCCGGATCCGCCGGTCCTCGGCGCGCTCGTTCAGCTCGCGCCGGATCCGATCCGAGACCCTGTCCACCGCCAGCTGGAGATCGCCGGGCGAGCGGAGCGGGGCGCTGCTCCGGAACACCGCCCGGCCGGTCTCCGCCTCGATCGCCCGGACTCCGATCACCAGCTCGCCGTCCTCGCGCCAGGCGGACGGGACGAGCAGCACCGCGGCGCCGGCGATGCGCGACAGCTGTCGCCCGCGCTCGGGGTCGATCCGCCCCGTTTCCCCGAGCCCCGCCTGCCGCGACAGGTAGGCGAGCCGCGACTCGGGCACCACGCGCACCCGCCGCGAAGGCTCGAGCGCCGCCCCGAGCAACCCCGGCACCGCATCGAGCGAGGGCTCGCCGGCGGCGTTTTCCATCGCGGCCAGCACCACGCGCACCTGCTCCCCCGCGGGGGGCTGCCGCTGCAGGTAGATCCAGACCGCGGCCGCGACCGCGACGGCCGCCGTCCCGACCGCGGTCCAGAGCACGCGCCGCCGGATCGCGTTGCCGCGGTGCGCGCGGAGCTCGAGCAGCACGTCGCGGACGGCGCGCGCGCTGGACGGGCGGAGCTCCGGCTCGCGGTCCAGGAG
>JAEZXM010000552.1 GCA_023419875.1 Pseudomonadota bacterium
CTCGTCGGACACGAGCGGCGAGACGTGCCGCGGGTCGGGGTAGTCGCCCTCGAGGACACGGCGCAGGGTCGCGGTGGGGTTGGGCGCGGCGAACGGCAGCTTGCCGGTGGCGAGCCAGTAGAGGATCGTCCCCAGCGAGAAGACGTCGCTCCGGACGTCGGCATCTCGCCCCTCCACGACCTCCGGGGGCATGTGGTGCGGCGAGCCGACGAGCGCTCCGGTCATCGTCATGCGCTCGTCTGAGGCGAGCACGCGGGCGATCCCGAAATCGGCGAGCTTCACCGCCGGACGCTCGCCCTCGGCCACGAGCACGTTCTCGGGCTTCAGGTCCCGGTGGATGACGCCCGCCGAGTGCGCGTGCACGAGGGCGTCGGCGAGCGCGAAGCCCACGAGCATGCCCAGCTCCGGGAACCCGAAGCCGACCTCCTGCGCGTAGGCCCGGAGCGTGCGGCCGCGGACGAACTCGGTGACGAGGAAGCTCTCGGCGGCGTCGTCGCCGGAGTAGTCGAAGATCTCGACGACGCCGGGGTGCGAGAGCCGGGCGACGACGCGCGCCTCGCGCGAGAAGCGGGCGCGGGACTCGGGCGCGGCCGCGAGGTGCGGGTGGAGGAGCTTCACCGCGACCTCACGGTCGAGGGCGGTGTCGCGCCCGCGGTAGACCACGGCCATGCCGCCACTGCCGACCTGCTCGAGAAGCTCGTAGCGCCCGAGCATCCGGATCACCGAGTTCCTCCTCGATGGGGATCGCTCCGACCGCAGTTGTTCGTCCATGGCGGCGGCGCACCTTGACGCACAGGAACAGGACTTCCCGGGGATTCCCACCCACGCGACATCGATGGCGGGGTCCCGGATTCACTATGACATGGATGCCGCGGTTCGGCCACTGGCCATCGGCGGGTCGCCTCGGGGCGGAACTGCACGGCCTGCACGCCACCGCGTCAGCCCGAAGGCGCGGATGGATCGGTGCGTGGCCCGCCCACGGGCGCGGGCAGGAAGTGACCCTCGACGAGCGTCCGGATCGTCTCCGGGAAGGCGCCGGTCGCCACGGGGTGGCGCGCCCGCCAGCCCAGGCCACGAAGGCGGCTCGTGTCGTAGTAGTGGTCGGTGCTCATCCAGTGAAGCACCTCCCGGTCGACGCGCGGCGTGAGCTGGGCGGACACGCCCGTCGCCGCACGGAGCCGCTGCCACCCGCGCTCCAGCCGCCGGTTCACGGCGGCGAGCAGCGTCCGATCCGGCACGTTGCGGAAGAGCCAGAGGAGGGACGCGGTGAGCCGCGGCCACGAAGGGAGGTGCCGGCCCGGCTGGTAGCCGAGCACGGTGAGCGCGGCGGCGAGGTGCTCGGCCAGGGGAAGCGGGGCCTCGTCGGCGACGTTGAAGGCGTGGCCGACGACATCGCGATCGTGCGGGTGGAGCGCGACGTGCACGACCGCGCGGGCAAGATCGGCGAGGTGGACGAGGTGCGCCACCGGCCCGCGACGGAAGATCGGCACCTTCCGCCGGCGCTGGTTCACGAGCGCGAGGAACGCGAGCGCCCGGACCGGGCCCGTGTGCACCGTCGGTCCGTATGGGAGGGCCGGGCGGAGCACGGAGAGGGGCGCGCCGGCGCGGAAGGCGGCCCAGCTCGCCTGCTCCGCACGCCAGCGGATCCGTTCCAGCAACGTGCGGGGATCCTTGAGCTCGCCCTCGCGACAGGGCAGGTTGCGCGGACGGCCGTAGACGGCGGTGGTGGAGACGTGGAGCAGCCGCCGCACCTGGTAGGCCCGGGCGAGCCGCGCCGCCGTGCGGGCGGCAGAGACCTCCAGGGCGGTGCGCCGCGGCTCGTCCATCCCGCGTGGTGTGCGGAGCCCGAGGTGCACCAGGAGGTCGGCCGAGGACTCGGGCTCGGGATCGGGGGTGCTCGGGTCGAGCGAGAGGTGGCGGGTCGTGAACCCCGCCGCGCCCAGCGCGCCCGCGACCGCGTCGAGCACCGCGCCGGGAGATCCGGTGAGGATGGCGAGGCGGGTGCCCACGAGCGGGAGAGTACACCGCCGCGCTAGACGCGGACCTCCTCCGGCTTCTTCGCGGGCGGCGACTTCTTCTCGCCCTCGCCGTCGGGGGTGGGCGCCGGCGGGGTGCGGCCGAGGGGATTCTCCTCGAGCGCCGCCCGGAGCACCTCGTCCATGTGCGCGGCGAAGACGAAGTCCAGCTCCTTCCGGGCCTGCTCGGGCACGTCGAGCAGGTCCTTCTCGTTCCGCGCCGGGATGATGACCCGCTTGATCCCGGCTCGGTGCGCGGCGAGGACCTTCTCCTTGATGCCGCCCACCGGGAGCACGAGCCCGCGGAGGGTCACCTCGCCGGTCATGGCGACATCCGACCGGACGCGGATACCGGTGAGGAGCGAGACGAGCGCAGTGAGGATGGTCACGCCGGCGCTCGGGCCGTCCTTGGGGATGGAACCCGCCGGAAAGTGGATGTGGATGTCCGTCTTCTCGAGGAAGTTGGCCGGGATGCCCAGCGAGTCTGCCTTCGAGCGCAGGTACGAGAGCGCCGCCTGCGCGGACTCCTTCATCACGTCCCCGAGCTGGCCGGTGAGGGTGAGCGACCCCTTGCCGGTCATCTTCGTGGCCTCGATGAAGAGGATGTCGCCACCCGCCGCGGTCCAGGCGAGGCCGGTGGCGACGCCGGGGATCTCGGTCCGCTCCGCCGTCTCGTTGTAGAACTTCTCCGGCCCGAGCATGTCGAGCAGGTCCGGTTCGTCCACGGTCCGCTGGGCGCCGGCCGCGACCTTTCCGCTCGCCACCTCCACCGCCACCGCGCGGCAGCAGTCGGCGATCCGGCGCTCGAGGTTCCGGACGCCGGCCTCGCGCGTGTAGGCCATGATGATCTTGATGAGCGCCTTGGCGGTGAAGCTGATCGCCTCCGGCGAGAGCCCGTGCTCCTTGAGCTGCTTCGGGATGAGGTGGTTCTCGGCGATGTGGACCTTCTCCTCGAACGTGTACCCGGGCAGCTCGAGGATCTCCATGCGGTCCTTGAGCGGGCCGGGGATGGGATCGAGGAGGTTGGCGGTTCCGATGAACATCACCTTGGAGAGGTCGTACGCCAGGTCGAGGTAGTGATCGGAGAACGAGAAGTTCTGCTCCGGGTCGAGCACCTCGAGCAGGGCCGCCGAGGGATCGCCGCGGAAGTCCGCCCCGAGCTTGTCGATCTCGTCGAGCATCATCACCGGGTTGATCGTCCCGGCCTTCTTCATGGACTGGATGATCCGGCCGGGCAGCGCGCCGACGTAGGTGCGCCGGTGGCCGCGGATCTCGGCCTCGTCCCGGACGCCGCCGAGCGAGAGGCGGACGAACTTGCGGCCGGTGGCGCGCGCGATCGACTGACCGAGCGAGGTCTTGCCGACGCCGGGCGGGCCCACGAAGCAGAGGATCGGACCGCGCATGTCGTTCTTCAGCTTACGGACGGCGAGGTACTCGAGGATCCGCTTCTTGATCTTGTCGAGGCCGTAGTGGTCGTTGTCGAGGATCCCGTGGGCGTTCTCGATGTCGAGGTTGTCGTCGGTCTTCTTCGACCAGGGGAGGTCGGCGATCCAGTCGAGGTACGTGCGGGCGACGGTGTACTCGGAGCTCGCGGTGGGAATGGACTTGAGCCGGTTGAGCTCCTTCTGGGCGACCTTGTCCACCTCGGGCGGCAGCCCTGCCTTCTTGAGCCGCTCGGCGAGCTCGTCTAGCTCCTCCTCCTCCTCGCCCAGCTCGCCCAGCTCCTCCTTGATCGCCTTGAGCTGCTGGCGCAGGTAGTACTCGCGCTGGGTCTTCGACATCTCGCCCTTCACGGCGGAGTCGATCTTGTTCGAGAGCTTGAGGATCTCGCGCTTGCGGTTGAGGAGCTCGAGCACGAGCTTCATCCGCGCCTTGAGCTCGACCGTCTCGAGGACCTGCTGCTTCTCCTCGATGGGCACGTCCACGTTGGCGGCGATGAGGTCGGCGAGGTGGCCGGGGTGGGTGATGGACTCGACGAGCTCGGTCGCCGCCGCGGGCAGCTCGGGCATGAGCTCGATCACCTCGCGCGCCAGCTTCTTGAGGTTGATGGCGAGCGCCTCGACCTCGACGTCGTCAGCGACGGCCGGCTTGTCCTCGATCGCGTCCACCCGTGCCTTGAGGTACGGGTTCTCCTGGACGAGCTCGACCACCTTGAAGCGGGCGAGCCCCTGCACGACGAGCGAGTAGTTGTCCTCGCCCATCTTGAGCAGCTTCACCACGCGTGCGACGGTCCCGACCGTGTAGAGGTCGGCCGCCCCCGGATCCTCCTCCTCGGCGCGGCGCTGGGTGACGACGCCGATCACCTGCTCGTCGCGCACCGCGTCCTTGATGAGGGCGATCGTCTTCTGCCGCCCCACCGCGAGCGGGAGCACCCCGCCCGGGAAGAACACCGAGTTCCGCAGCGGCAGGATGGGGAGCACCGCCGGGATGTCTTCCTTGGCGATGAGGCCAGGAGGGCCCATGGCCGGTGCCACCTGAGCGCCGGCGCCACCGCCCTTCTTCTCCTTCTCCGACATGCCGTCTCTCCTTGGGGTGTGCGCCGCGTGGGCTCCGATCAGGGATACCCGCGCGAAGCCAGCATATCAACCAAAAACCGGGTGAACTGGCGGGCGCTTGGGTCCGCTTCTGGCGCGCGCCGAGGGCCCGTCACGGTTCGTTCAATGCCGTCCGTCCGGGCTTCGGGATCGTTCGCCCATCCGGCTCGCCGCCGGGGCCGCCCGGGTCGACCCGCACCGGCCCTTCCGACGGCGCCCAGAGACCACGCTCGCGATCATCGTCGCCGGCGCCCGATACGCGGCCGCTCCGGGGCGGAATCTGGTGTGGCGCCGCCGCAGGCCCCTCGGCGGGAGACCACGCTCTCTTCCCGTTCATCGTCTCTGCATAAGACCGACTTCCTCGCCGGCAAGTCCGTGCTCAGGTTGCAGGCGTGCAGGCCGCCGTGGCCGCGCTCGCGCTGATCTTGGGGGGAGGGGCGCTCGGGCTCCTCGTGGCCCTCGGTTTCTCTCGGCGGCGCGATGCTCGGCGCCCCGCGAGACTGCTCGAGCGCCTCTGGACGGTGTCGGAGGCGTTCGGCGACCCGCTCCTGCACCTCGACGCCATGGGGCGTATCGTCGCCGCGAGCCGCGCGGCGAACGCTCGCTTCGGGGCGGACGTGCGGGGCCGCCCCGTCGAGGAGGTGGTCGGGGCGCAGACGACGCTGCTCCTCCGCGGCGTGCGGCGCGGGCCCGCGGCGGCCCGCGTCGAGCTCGCGGACGGCCGC
>JAEZXM010000602.1 GCA_023419875.1 Pseudomonadota bacterium
GCCCAGCACCGAGAGCGGCACGCCGAGCTCGCGCACCGCCCCGAGGAGCGCGCCCAGCGCGTCCGGGTCGGCGGGGCGGACGAGCAGGTCCGCCGGCCCACCGACGCGGATCGCCGTCCGCGTCGCGAGCGGCGCGTCGCGCACGATCTCGCCGCGGACGCGGCGCTCGATCTCGTCTTTCCAGGAAGTCACTATCGCCCCAGCAGCTCGAGCAGCTCCGGCCCGGCGTGCGTGATGTCGCCCGCGCCGAGGGTGAGCACGAGATCGCCGGGGCGCACCCGGGCGCGCGCCGTCCGGGCGAGCTCGGCGCGCGGCGCGAGCGTCACGTCGCGGTGCCCGAAGGCGCGGATCGCCTCGGCGAGGTGGGCGGCGTCGGCGCCGGGGATGGGCTCCTCGCCGGCGGCGTAGACGTCGGTGAGGAGCAGCACGTCGGCGTCGTTGAAGGCGGTGGCGAACTCGGGCATGAGGTCGCGCGTGCGCGTGTAGCGGTGGGGCTGGAAGAGGCACACCACCCGGCGCCGGAAGGCGTCGCGCGCGCCGCGAAGGGTGGCCCGGACCTCGGCCGGGTGGTGCCCGTAGTCGTCCACCACCGTCACGCCGCCCGCCTCGCCACGGACGGTGAAGCGCCGCTGCACGCCCTCGAAGGAGGCGAGCGCGGCGCGGGTGGTGTCCGGGGGAATGCCCATCTCGTCGCCGAGGGCGATCACCGCGAGCGCGTTGAGGGCGTTGTGGCGGCCGACCATCGCGACCTCGAACCGCCCGAGCGGCTCGTCCCGGCGGAACGCCTCGAACCGGACCGAGTGGCCGGAGAGTTCGATCCCCTCGGCGCGGTAGTCCGCGGTCTGGCTCTCGCCGTACGTGGCGACGCTCACCTCGACGTCGGGGAGTATCGACTGCACGGTGGGGTGGTCGATGCAGAGGATCGCCCGACCGTAGAAGGGCACCCGGTTCACGAAGTCCACGAACCCGCGGCGCAGCGCCTCCGGCGTCTTCCAGTGGTCGAGGTGCTCGGGGTCGACGTTGGTGACGATGGCGATCGTCGGCGGGATCCGGAGGAAGGAGCCGTCCGACTCGTCGGCCTCGACGACCATGTAGTCGCCCTTGCCCAGCTTGGCGTTCGAGCCGAAACCGTTCACCTTGCCGCCGACCACCGCGGTCGGGTCCAGCCCGGCGTGGGCGAGGAGGTGCGCGGCCATGGAGGTGGTGGTGGTCTTGCCGTGCGAGCCGGCGATGGCCACGCCGTACTTGAGCCGCATGAGCTCGGCGAGCATCGCGGCCCGGGGGATGACCGGGATCTTCCTCGCCGCGGCCTCGACCACCTCGGGGTTGTCGCGCCGAACCGCGGAGGAGATGACCACCACGTCGGCGTCCTGGACGTTGCCCGCGGCGTGCCCGCTGACGATCCGCCCTCCCAGCGCCTCGAGCCGGCGCGTGGTCTCGGACGCCTTGAGGTCGGAGCCGGAGACGCGGTAGCCGAGGTTGAGCAGCACCTCGGCGATGCCGCTCATGCCGATGCCTCCGATGCCGACGAAGTGGATCTTGGCGGGGCGGGAACGGAAGAGGGTCAAGGGATCCTCGTGGACTGGGGTGGCCTGCTTCCCTACGACGCCAGATCCGGCGGCCGCACCGGCTTGCGGTCGAGCTCGGTCATGCGGCCGCCCGGGCTGCCCCAGCGGCGCCGCACGAGCTCCGCGCAGACGTCGGCGATCTCCTTTGCCGCCTGCGGGCTGCCGAGCCGGCCGGCGGAGCGGGCCATGTCCTCGCGGACCTCGGCGCTCCCCAGGATCCGCCGGATCTCGTGGGCGAGCAGCTCGCCGGTGAGGTTCCGCTCCTCGATCATCACCGCCGCCCCCGCGTCCACCAGGCTCCGCGCGTTCACCACCTGGTGGTTGTCCGCGGCGGCGGGGAAGGGGATGAGGATCGCCGGCTTCTTGCAGACGGTGAGCTCGGCGAGCGTGGTCGCTCCCGCGCGGCAGACCACGAGGTCCGACTCGGCGTAGGCGGAGCTCATGTCGGTGATGAACTCGCGCACGTCCGGCACGAAGCCGACGGCGCGGTATCCGCGCTCCACGTAGTCGCGGTCCCGGGCGCCGGTCTGGTGGGTGATCCGGATCGACTCGCGCAGGTCCGCGAGGTGGGGGAGGGTCTCGATCACCCGCATGTTGAGCGCGTGCGCGCCCTGGGAGCCGCCGAACACGAGGACCCGCGGCTGGTCGTGCTCGACCTGCGGCCGCATGTAGTTCTCCATCAGCACGCGGCGGATGGGGTTGCCGAGCTGGTACACCTTCCGTCGCCGGAAGCAGCGGGCCGCCTCGGGGAAGGCGGTGAACGCGGCGTCCACGACCTTGCCCAGCATCCGGTTGGTGAAGCCGGCGATGGCGTTCTGCTCCTGCACCGCCGTCGGGATGCGCATGAGCCAGGCCACGAGCACCACCGGGCCGCTCGCGTATCCGCCCACGCCCACCACGATGTCCGGCCGCCAGCGGCGGAGGATCCGCCACGACTGCCAGAGCGCGAGCGGTAGGAGCAGGAGGCTCGAGAGCCGCTTCCACAGCCCCTTCCCCTTGAGGCCCTTCACGTCCACGAGCTCGATGGGGAAGCCGGCCTCCGGGACCACCTTGGCCTCGAGGCCGCGGGCCGTGCCCACGAAGACCACGTCGTTGTCGGGGTGGCGCGTGACCACCTCCTCGGCGAGCGCGACGCCCGGGAAGACGTGGCCTCCGGTGCCGCCGCCGGCGATCAGGACGCGCATCAGGGCGCCTCCTCGGCGCGCGCGGCGCCGAGCCGCGGGACCGTGCCGCCGCGTGCCCGCATCCGCAC
>JAEZXM010000054.1 GCA_023419875.1 Pseudomonadota bacterium
CCCCGCACCTCACCCGCGCCTCCGAGTGCGCCGTGTTCCTGGGGACCGGGAACGCTCATGCTCCTCGATAAGGACCTGCTCGCCCGGCGGTTCGGCCGCGCTGCGCCGGTCTACCGGCGGCACGCGCGCATCCAGGAGCGGGCCGCGGCCGGGCTCCTCGCGGCGGTCCTCCGGAGGCCGCCACCTGGGTCGCCGAGGATCCTCGACGTGGGCTGCGGCACCGGCACCTTCACCGAGCTCCTGCTCGAGGCGTTCCCGGGTGCGCAAGCGCTGGCACTCGATCTCTCGGAGGGGATGGTCGTCGAGGCGCGCCGCCGGCTGGTCGGGTGCCGCGTCGCCTTCACCGTTCGCGACATCGAGGCCGGGTATCCGGACGGTCGGTTCGACCTCGTCGCGTCCAGCATGGCCCTCCAGTGGATGCTCGACCCCGGGACGGTGGTGCGGGGCGCTGCGGCGCGGCTCGGCGAGGGAGGCGTCCTCGCGTTCGCGGCACCGGCGGAGGGGACGCTTCCGGAGCTGCGGGAGGCGTACGCAGCCGCGGCCGACGCGCTCAGGCTTCGCGCGTGGCGCCATCCGGGGCTCGTCTTCCAACCGGCGGCGCGCTGGGAGGAGTGGGCGCGCAAGGCGTTCGCGGAGGTGGAGGTCGAGGAGCTGAGGATGGTGGAGCGCCACCCGGACGCGCGTGCGGTCCTCGAGGGGATCCGCGGCGTGGGCGCGAACGACTGCGGTGGCGGCGCGGGGCCCAACGCCGTGCGTCTGCTGCGCCACGCGCTGGCCACGTATGACGCGCGGTTCGCCGGCGATGGGTGCGTGCGCGCGACCTGGCGGATCGCCATCGTGACGGCGCGCGGGCCGCGAAGGAGCCGCACATGACGAGCCACTGGCAGCGGCGGGACCTCGCCCACGTCTGGCACCCGTGCACGCAGATGAAGGACCACGAGGAGCTCCCGCCGATCGTGGTGGAGCGCGGGGAGGGTGCCTGGCTCGTCGCCGAGGACGGGACGCGCTACCTCGACGCGGTGTCGAGCTGGTGGACCAACCTCCACGGCCACGGCCACCCGCGGATCGCCGCCGCGATCGCCCGCCAGGCGGCGCAGCTCGAGCACGTGATCTTCGCCGGCTTCACCCATCCGCCGGCCATCCGGCTCGCCGAGGAGCTGTGCGCGCTCCTCCCGCCCGGGCTCGAACGCGTGTTCTTCGCGGACAACGGGAGCGCCGCGGTCGAGGTGGCCCTCAAGATGTCGTTCCAGTACCACCAGCAATCGGGGCACGTGCGCCGCCGCCGCTTCGCCTCGCTCGCCGGGGCGTACCACGGCGAGACCCTGGGCGCGCTCGCCACGGGTGACCTCGACCTCTACAGCGCGGTGTTCCGGCCGCTCATGATGGAGACGCTGCGGGTCCCGGGGCCGGATTGCTACCGCTGCCCGGTGGGGAAGACCCGAGACACCTGCGCGGCCGAGTGCTTCGGGCCCATGGAGCGGGCGCTGGACGAGCACGGCGAGACCCTCTGTGCCGTGATCGTCGAGCCGCTCGTCCAGTGCGCCGCGGGCATGCGGATCTACCCGCCGGTCTATCTGCGGAAGCTCCGCGAGGCCACCGCCCGGCGCGGCGTCCACCTGATCGCGGACGAGATCGCCGTCGGCTTCGGCCGCACCGGCCGCATGTTCGCGCTCGAGCACGCAGGGATCGTCCCCGACCTCGTCTGCCTGTCGAAGGGGATCACCGGCGGGTTCCTGCCGCTCGCCGCCGTGGTGACCGGCGAGGAGATCTACCGGACCTTCTACGGCGACTACCTGGAGCTGAAGGCGTTCATGCACAGCCACAGCTACACGGGGAACCCGATCGCCTGCGCGGCCGCGCTCGAGAACCTGGCGGTGTTCCGCGAGGAAGACGTGCTCGCGCGCGTGGGGGCGCTCGGCGCCGCGCTCGGACGGCTCGCGGAGGAGGCCTTCTCGGGCCCGGACTTCGTCGGCGAGTACCGGCAGCTCGGCCTCGTCGGCGCGGTGGAGCTGGTCGAGGATCGCAGGGAGCGCCGCGGGTTCGATTGGCGCCTCCGCGCCGGCCATCGCGCGTACCGCCGCGCGCTGGCGCGGGGCGTCCTGCTGCGCCCGCTCGGGAACGTGCTCTACTTCATGCCCCCATACTGCGTGACAGAGGGGGACCTCGCGCGGATGGTCGAGGTCGCCGTCGATTGCGCACGGGACGCGGTAACCGAGCTCCGCGCCCAGGCCAGGGCGTAACGCAATTCACCAATCAACGTTTTCTCCGCGAGACGCCCCAACAGGTCCTCGCTTGGCCGCCCTCCGCCCCTCCAAGTATCCGCCCGCTTCCCCGCGGCAATCTGAATCGACGTAGTTCGGCTCCACGAAACCTGCGCGGCCGGGTCCGTCCCGGCCCGGCCCGCGCATGCGGCCTCCCCGTGCCCCGTGGCACTCGAATCGGAGTGAAACCAAATGACGAATCGGAGCATCCAGCATCGAGCCTTGTTGTGTATCGCGGCGGCGCTGCTCGCCGCCTCCCCCGGCGCCGCCCTCGCCCACGGCCTCATGGTCGATCCGCCGTCGCGCAACGCGTTCTGCGGATACATCACCAAGCCGGATCAGGTCGCGAACGGCACCGCCCAGTACCCCGTCTGCGGCGACGCCTTCAACGCCCCCGGGATGAACCCCCAGGCCGGCTACAGCTTCATGAGCGTGCTCACCCACACCACCGGCTACTTCGGGGTCGGCGCGCGCACGAACGTGTGCAGCTTCAACTCGGAGACCTGGAGCGGCGCGGCCACGCCCTGGGACCAGCCGATCAACTGGCCCACGACCTCGATCGCCTCGGGGCCGCTCACCATCACCTGGAACATCTCCTGGGGCCCGCACTTCGACGACACCGCCGACTTCCGCTACTGGATCACCAGGCCCGACTTCGTCTGGACGACGAGCCGCCCGCTCTCCTTCAGCGACTTCGAGGCGCAGCCGTTCTGCAACCTGAACTACAACGACGCGAACCCGACCGGGAACCCCAGCGTCACTTCCGACAAGGCCGCGCAGCTCTTCCGGACCCGGTGCACCGTCCCGTCCCGCTCCGGGCGGCACGTCATCTACGGTGAGTGGGGGCGCAACCAGTTCACCTTCGAGCGGTTCCACGGCTGCATCGACGTGACCTTCGGCGGCGGGCAGACGAGTTTCAACCTCTCCGTGACCAAGTCCGGCACGGGCGCCGGCACCGTCACGGCGAACAGCGGCGGCCTCAACTGCGGCTCGACCTGCTCGGCGACGTACGCCAGCGGCACGAGCGTGACGCTCACGGCGGCGGCGGCCACCGGCTCGACCTTCGGCGGCTGGAGCGGCGCGTGCAGCGGCACCGCCGCGACCTGCACGGTCTCGATGACCCAGGCGCGCTCGGTCACCGCCGCCTTCAACACCTCCGGGGGTACCAGCTTCGCCCTCAGCGTCACCAAGGCGGGCACGGGCAGCGGAACCGTCCTGTCCACCCCGAGCGGCATCAACTGCGGGACGGCGTGCAGCGCCAGCTATCCCTCGGGCACGGTCGTGACCCTGGTCGGCGACGTCACCCCCGGCTCGAGCTTCGCGGGCTGGAGCGGCGCCTGCACCGGCACCGGCCCCTGCACCGTGACGATGTCCCAGGCCCGCAGCGTCACGGCCACGTTCAACTCCACCGGCGGCACGATGTTCTCGCTCTCGGTCACGAAGGCCGGGACGGGCAGCGGCACGGTCACCTCCAACCCGGTGGGTGTCAACTGCGGCACGACCTGCAGCGCGAGCTTCAACTCGGGCACCTCGGTCACCCTGACCGCGACGCCCGCCTCGGGCTCCACCTTCGCCGGCTGGAGCGGCGCCTGCACCGGCACCGGGACGTGCAGCACCACCATGACCGCGGCGCGGTCCGTGACCGCCACCTTCAACACGACCGGCGGCACGACCTTCGCGCTCAACGTGACGAAGTCGGGCACGGGGAGCGGCACGGTCACCTCGAACACCGGCGGCATCAACTGCGGCACAGCGTGCTCGGCCAACCTCGCGAGCGGCACGACGGTGACCCTCACCGCCGCCGCGTCGAGCGGCTCGACGTTCGCGGGCTGGAGCGGCGCGTGCACCGGCACGTCCGCGACCTGCGTCCTGTCGATGACCGCGGCCCGGACCGCGAACGCCGCCTTCAACACCTCCGGCGGCACGACCGCATGCTCGAACCCGGTGAACTTCAGCGGCAACACGAACAACTTCAACACCACCGGCGCGGTCTGCTACCGGACCAACCAAACGATCCAGGGCTGGGGCTGCTCCAACTTCGCCGGCCGGACCGTCAGCGTGAACGGCGGCACCGCGGCGGCGACCTGCGGCGCCGGCCCGTTCCCGCTCCCGAAGTCCTCCGACGGCTACACGTACTTCTCGATCACCGCCGGGCAGTACCCGTGGGCGAACCTGTACGTCTGGTGACGCAAGTCCGCTGATCGAGATCGGCAGTCCCGCGGCCGCTCCGGCCCCCTCCGTGGGGGCGGGCGGCCGCGGTGCTTCGCGTCAATATTCATTGACGTCGGGCAACCCATCAGGACCTCGACCGTGCGCGAGGGCGCACCCAACCTCCCTGGCAATCGAACGCACGTCCCCCGGGCGCCTGTGTGCCCGTGCTCGTCGGGCCCGGGGTCCTCACGCAAGCCCTCGGAGGTTCCATGTCGAACCGGATGGCTCACGGATGTACCGTGCTCGTGGCCGCGCTGGCGTTGCTCGCGCCCGCCGGCGCCCTCGCCCACGGCCTCATGGTCAGTCCCCCCGCACGCAACGCCTTCTGCGGCCACATCACCAAGCCCGACCACATCCCCAACGGCACCGCGCAATACCCGGTTTGCGGCGACGCCTTCCGGGCGCCCGGCGTCGATCCCAACGCCGGCTACAACTTCATGAGCGTGCTGACGCACACGACCGGCTACGCCGGCGTCGGCGCGCGCACCAACGTGTGCAGCTTCAACTCGGAGACCTGGAGCGGCGCCGCCACGCCCTGGGATCAGCCGATCAACTGGCCGACGACGGCGATCAGCTCCGGGCCGCTCACCATCACCTGGGACATCTCCTGGGGCCCGCACTTCGGCGACACCGAGGACTTCAAGTACTGGATCACCCGGCCCGACTTCGTCTGGACCACGAGCCGCCCGCTCTCGTTCAGCGACTTCGAGGCGCAGCCGTTCTGCGTCCTCAACTACAACGACGCGAACCCCTCCGGGAACCCCAACGTCATCCCCAACACCGGGTCGGCCACGTTCCAGACCCGGTGCACCGTCCCGTCCCGCTCCGGGCGCCACGTCATCTACGGCGAGTGGGGCCGGAACCTCTGGACGTTCGAGCGGTTCCACGGCTGCATCGACGTGACGTTCGGCGGCGGGCAGACGACGACCTTCAACCTCACCGTGACCAAGTCCGGCACCGGCGCCGGGACGGTCACCGCGAACACCGGCGGCCTCAACTGCGGCGCCACGTGTGGCGCGCCGTACACGAACGGCACGAGCGTGACGCTCACCGCCGCCGCCGCGGCGGGATCGACCTTCGCTGGCTGGAGCGGCGCGTGCACCGGCAGCGCGGCGACCTGCACGGTCTCGATGACCCAGGCCCGCACCGTCACCGCAACCTTCAACACGACCGGTGGGACGAGCTTCGCGCTCAGCGTCGCCAAGGCGGGCACCGGCGGCGGCACGGTCCTGTCCACGCCCGCCGGCATCAACTGCGGCTCCGCGTGCACCGCGAACTTCGCCTCCGGGACGGTCGTGACGCTGGTCGGCGACGTGACCCCGGGCTCGACGTTCGCGGGCTGGAGCGGCGCCTGCACCGGCACCGGCCCCTGCACGCTGACGATGACCCAGGCGCGGAGCGTGACCGCCACGTTCAACACCACGAGCGGCACGATGTTCTCGCTCTCGGTCACCAAGGCCGGGACCGGAAGCGGCACGGTCACCTCCAACCCCGTGGGCATCAACTGCGGCGCCACGTGCGGCGCGAGCTTCAACTCCGGCGTCGCGGTCACGCTGACCGCGACCCCGGCCGCGGGCTCGACCTTCGCCGGCTGGAGCGGCGCCTGCACCGGCACCGGGACGTGCAGCACCACCATGACCGCCGCACGAACCGTGACCGCCACCTTCAACTCGAGCGGCACCGGCACCACCCCGTGCGCCAACCCGATCACGTTCAGCGGGAACACCGGGAACTTCAACACCACCAGTGCGGTCTGCTACCGGACCACCGCGACCACGATCAACGGCTGGGGCTGCTACAACTTCGAGGGCCGTACGCTCACCGTCGGTGGAGTGGCCCGGACCTGCGGGCAGATGCCTCTCACCCGCTCGGCCGACGGCTACTACTTCGCGGTCTCGGCGGGTGGCGCCGGCTCGGTACCGTGGGCCGGGATCTACTACTGGTAGCGGATCCCACTGTTCGTTCGTCGAGGTCGTTCGGGCGGGGTGGCACTCCGGTGCCGCCCCGCCCGTCGATCACCGGAACAGGACGTCCTTGCCCACCCGCGCGACGAGCAGGTCACGGTAGTGCTCCGCCTTGGCGATCTGCTGGTACTCGAGCGGGTTGAAGTCGTCGGTGATGAGTGCCCCGCCCACGCCGGTCACCGCGAGCTCGTGGCGTCCGAGCCACTCCGCGACGGCGCGGCCGTTTCCCGACTCGTCGAGGGCCAGCTCCCGGTCCGAGACCACGAAGACGAAGTCGTTGAACACCGCGGCGGGGGAGGAGACGAACGTGCGCCGGTGGCGGAAGACCCGGTCCAGCGTGCGCGCCACCGACTGGACCGGTTTCTGGTCGGCCTCGACCGTGAAGCCGACGAAGTTCACCGCCAGGACGCCGCCAGGCCGGAGCCGCGCCTTGAGCTCGGAGAGGGCCTCGAGGCTCAGGACGTGGATGGGCTCCGCGCCGCCCGTGAAGCAGTCGTGCACGATGAGGTCGTACTGCGTTCCCAGCTTCTTGACCTGGTAGCGGGCGTCGCCGAGCACGACGCGACCGGTCGGCCGGAAGGAGAAGAACCGCTCCGCGGCGTCGGCGACGGCGGGGTCGATCTCCACCGCGTCGGTCGCGATCCCGTACTGTGCGTACACGCCGACGAGGTGGCCGGCGCCCAGGCCGATGAGGAGCGCCTTCGTGCCGCCCGGGTGGAACCAGGGCAGGAGCCCGACCACCTGCTGGTAGCCGAGGAGGCTCGTGCCCGTCTCGAGGTGCTCCGCGCCGATGGTCGACGAGTCGGACAGGAGCCAGCGGATCCCCGCGCGCTCCTGATCGATGACGCGCACCCAGCCATAGTGCGTCTCGGCCTCGGACAGCGACACGTGCTCCGGATACTTCCTGCCGCCCAGCGCGAGGACGAGGGCGAACACCGCCGCGAGGACCGCCAGGTCGGCGAGGATCCAGCGTGTGAGCGAATGGCTCCCGCCGAGCCGCAGGCGCTCGTACGCCGAGAGGACCGCCGACAGCGCCACGAGCACGACGCACGTCGAGAGGAGGACGACGCGCGTCCCCGCCACGGGCAGGAGGAAGAAGCCGAGCGCCAGCGTCCCGGCCACGCTGCCCAGGGTGCTGATCGCGTAGATCTTGCCCGCCGTGGTGCCGATGTCGTCGAGCCGGCGCGCCGCCATCTTGATGACGAACGGACCGGCCATCCCGAGGAGCATGAGCGGGACCGTGAACAGGACGAGCGCGCTCGTGAAGGCGCCGCCCCGCAGCCCCAGCACGTCGGCGGCCGTCTGGACGGGCTTGCTCATGAGGGGGACGAGGCCGATCCAGGCCGCCGCCGTGAGGACGACGTGCGAGAGGCGGATCGCGCCGGCGCGATCCGCCAGCCGGCCGCCGAGCCAGTACCCCAGGGAGAGCGCGATCAGGGCGACGGAGCTGAGCGACGACCAGCCGATCAGGCTCACCCCGTAGAAGGGGCCGATGATCCGCGTGCCCAGGAGCTCGATGATCATCACCGCCGCGCCGGTGGTGGACACGGTGGCGTAGTAAAGGACCCGGTCCCAGGGGCGGGGGGAGGTTGCTGCGGCTGCGGCCACAGCTGCAGCTGCGCGAGGCGGGTTCGCACGGTCGGGGGTCATCGGAGGGGCAGGGTAGCACGGGCGGATGGGCCTGCGGACCGAGCCTGGCCCGGTGCGCCTACCGCCAGATGCGCTCGCCTGCGACCCGCACGTTGCGGGTGTACTTGAGCGTGGGCGTCGGCGACCAGGGGCCGTGGGCGCCCTGCGTGGAGCCGTAGAACTTCATGTACGTCTCGGCCACGGCGTGCGAGCTCGCCCGCGTCTGGACGTTTCGCTGCTCGAGCGCGAGCTGGCCGTCGATCCAGACCTGGATGGTCCCGGTCGGCGTGTCTACCCACTCATAGTGCATCTCGATGTCGAACCAGCGGCCGACCGGCATCGCGATCGTGGAGGTCGGGCCCTCGCCGCCGTTGACGCCTGCGGCCGGGCCGCCCCACACCAGCTGCAGGCGCATGGACCCGTCGCGGGCGATGAGGAGACCGGGCGAGGTGTGCCAGCGGTTGCCGCGGGTCCCGACGTCGATCGCGTGCCAGTCCCAGACCGAGATCCAGCAGTACGGATCGCCGCGGGCGCCGATGGCCTCCGGGAAGTACCACTCCTGCGCCACCCAGACGCCCTCGGGGCTCCGCGCCTGCTCTCCGAAGACTCTGTTCACGTCGCCGTAGAGGCCCGCCTGCGATCGGGCGCCGCCGGCGTCGAAGACTCCGAAGTGCCGCATGGCGGACCCGTCGCCCAGCGGATCGGGAACGCGGGAGAGGTTGGCGCCATTCGCGTCGGCGGGCGGGACGGTGGTGTCGATGGGATGCTGGACGCCGAACCCGTCGAAGCCCATCAGCGCCGAGGTCCCCTGGATGTCGTCGCGCCAGAGGATGGTGGGGTCCCCGGGCGGCGTGATCTCACCATCAGTGTCACCAGCGATGTCGGCCGTGCACCCCCAGAGCGCGGTCGCCAGCGCGGCCCAGAGCATCCGGGCCCGGAGTCCTCGGCCGAAACGCGCCATG
The DNA here is from genome assembly GCA_023419875.1 of Pseudomonadota bacterium. Taxonomy (GTDB): domain Bacteria; phylum Myxococcota; class Myxococcia; order Myxococcales; family Anaeromyxobacteraceae; genus Anaeromyxobacter. The sequence goes on from JAEZXM010000054.1 coordinate 9,028, forward strand.
TGCGAGCCCCTCGAGAAGGTCGAGATCCCTCCACCCCGGCGGACACTCCGAATGATCCGAAGTGTAGCCGAAATGGCCGCGGGCGCCTCCGGCGTACAGGGGGACCCGGGGTGGGGGCGGGCGCACGGGGGCGAAGCGGTCCGGCGCCGCCGGCGCTCCTCACCGCGGTTCGGGGTACAGCCGTTCGAGGCAGTCGGGGCAGAGACCGTGGGTGAAGGTCTTCCCGGACTCCTCGTACATGTACTGCTCGACCGCCTGCCAGTATCCCTTGTCGTCGCGGATGCTCTTGCACGAGGCGCAGATGGGAAGGAGCATCCGCAGCCGCTCGACCTGGCGGGCTCGGCGCTCCTCGATGATGGCCGCGGCCTCGACACGGTCGTTCACGTCGACGCAGCTCCCGATGTACCCCATGAACTCCCCGTCCGGGCCGTACGACGGCGTCCCGCGATCGAAGATCCACCGGTAGACGCCGTCGTGGCGGCGCAGGCGGTACTCCATCTCGAACGGCTCCCTGCGCGCGAAGGCGTCGAGGAACGTCGCGACGCAACGTTCGAGGTCGTCGGGGTGGACTCCCTCGGCCCAGCCGTCCCCGCACTCCTGCGCGTGCGTGCGACCGGTGAAGGCCAGCCAGCGCTCGTTGAAGTAGTCGCACTTCGCGTTCACGTCGGCGCGCCAGATGATCATCGGCGACTGCTCGACGAGAATGCGGTACTCGCTGTCGCGGACCATCGCCTACCTCCGGGCCACGGCGTCGACGGCGGAGCGGAGGTCGTTGTGGTCGAAGGGCTTGGGCACGCACGGAGACCCGGTCCGAAGAGCCGCCTCCTGGAGCTCGGGCCCGGCGACGGCGCCGGAGATGAACAAGATCCGGCGCGCGATCCGCGGATCGATCGCTGCGACGCCGTCGTAGAACGCGAGGCCCGTCATCCCGGGCATGAAGAGATCGCAGAGGACGGCGACGAACGAGGCACCCGCCTCGATGCGCGCCAGGGCAGACGCCGCGCTCCGAGCGACCGTCACGTCGTAGCGCGACAGCACCCGCTGGATCGCCCTTCCCACGAACTCGTCGTCGTCGACGACGAGGACCTGCTCGCGGCTCGTGTGTGGGGAGGGGTCGTTCATGTCCGGAGTGGAGGCGATCCACGATTTCGAAGAGCGCTGGTGGACTGCACAGCACGCCACGTGCCAGGGCCCAGCGATCGCAGCGCCGTGGATCGCCGGGGTCGCCGCCGTGGGCCCACCCGACCCAGGGTGTCGGTTCGGACCCTCGATCGGAGCTCACGGACGCGCCCACGCGTCGTGGTCGAACGTTCAGCGCTGTCGTCCCTCGCCTGGAGCCTGCTCCGCGAGCGTGAACGCTTCGCACCGGAGCTCGAGGAGGCGGGCGGCCACGCCGGGGCGATGCGTCTCGGCGAACGCGACCGCGTCCTCGAAGCGGGCGAAGGCGCGCGGCACGTGCGGGGCGTCGGTCGGCTGGAACCAGCGGAGCGTCGTGAGGACCCCGCGCGCCAGGGAAGAGGAGGTGATGAAGCAGGCGACGTACCTGGACGCGCGGGTCGCGGACCTCACGGCATCCTGGAGCAGCTTGCGGCACCTCGGGTCCGGAGGCGGGCACCCGGGCGTGATCTCCGCGATGTGAATGACCCCGTCCGCCGACCCCACCGCGTCGCTGTCGGCGGCGACGGCGTCCGCGGCCGCCCGCTGGAAGTCCTGGTACGTGTTGGACCGGCCGCTGAACAGGGTGACGAGGAGGTGCCGGTCCTTGTCGTAGGCCCGCGTGTACATGAGCCGGATCGTAGTCGAAGGTCGGGCAAGACCGGGAGTGGCTGCCGGGGAGCGCGCTCGCGGCGCCGAGCCGCGGTCCGGCATTCTCCCATGGTGAATGTATTCCGCCCTGCGTCCCGCGGTGCCGTTCTTCTCACCTTGCGTGAAAAGGGGAAATCGCTATCCTGCGAACGCGGTACACGAATCCAGCTCAATCGAGGTGTTCGTATGGGTGCGGCGCGCACAATCGCCGTCGTGTGTGGGGCCCTGTCTTCTCTGATGTCCGGGTGTGGTGCGGACGACGGTCCCTCGGCCGCCAGCGGGGCCAGGGCCGAGGCGTTGCCGGCGGGGGCGATCGTCGTCTTCGACGAGGCCCTCCGGTCCGGCTGGGCGGACGAGTCCTGGTACACGCCCGTCAGCTACGCCAACGCCTCGCCGGTGGCCGCGGGCACGCGCTCGATCGCGGTCACGTACGGCCCCTGGGACTCGTGGCTCGTCCGGCGGACCGGCAGCTCGCTCGCGGGCGCGACGACGCTGACGCTCTGGGTGAACGGCGGGCGGAACACGGGGCTCACGCTGGCGGTGGTCGGGCAGAAGGGCTCGAGCCGCCTCAACCGCGTCGATCTGGCCCAGTACTGCGAGGCGCGCAGGATCCCGACGAACGCCTGGACGCGCTGCCAGGTCCCGGTCTCGCTGCTGGCACCCGCCGGCACGGTGATCGACGGCTTCCGGGTCCAGGAGCGGAACGGGATCCAGCGAACGCCCGTGTACTTCGACGACGTG
>JAEZXM010000058.1 GCA_023419875.1 Pseudomonadota bacterium
GCGTGGAGGCGCGCGACTGGGCCGGCGCCGAGCGGGCCTTCCAGCGCGTGCTCGAGGCGGCGCCGCGCGACGCCGACGCGAGCCTGGGCATGGGGCGGATCCACCTCGCCCGCGGCGACGCGGTCCGGGCCGTCCAGGCGCTCCGCGCGGCGGGGGATTCGGGGCGAGCGGAGCTCGCCGCCCTCGAGGAGCGGCTCCAGCTCGAGCGGATCTCCAAGGCCGACGTGAACGTGCTCCAGCGTGCCGTGCAGGGCAAGGTGGACCGCGTGTTCCGGGCGCGACTCGCGGAGTCCCCCTCGCTCTCCGGCAAGCTCCGCATCCGCGTGACCGTGGACGGCACGGGCTCGGCCACGCTCGTCGAGGTGCTCGAGGACTCGGTGCACGACGGCGACGTCCGCGCGTGCGCCTACTGGAACCTGCACGATGCCACCTATCCGCCGGACCGTCCGGGCCGCTACTCGTTCGCCTTCTCGTTCCGGAGGTGACCTCGGGCCGGTCCGGCCCGGCCTCGACGCGCTCGCCGCCGGCCGCTTCCGCGCGCTGCGCGGGAAGCGCGTGGGGCTCGTCTGCAACCCGACCGCGGTGACCCGCGGGCTCGTCCACGCCGCCGACCTCCTCGCCGCCGCGCCCGGGGTGAGACTCGCGCTCCTGCTCGGCCCCGAGCACGGCGTGCGGGGTGACGCACAGTACATGGCGGCCGTGGAGGGCGAGCGCCGCGATCCAAGGACCGGCGTCCCCGTGGCCTCGCTCTACGGCGAGACCGCCGACTCCCTGAAGCCTCCTCCCGAGCTGCTCGCCGGCCTCGACGCGCTCGTCTTCGACATCCAGGACGTGGGGACGCGCTTCTACACGTACCAGGCGACGATGATGCTCTGCATGGAGGCGGCCGCGGCGGCGCGGATCGGCTTCTTCGTGCTCGACCGGCCGAACCCGCTGGGCGGTATCCTCGTCGAGGGCCCCGCGCTCCGGCCCGGGTTCGAGAGCTTCTGCGGCCTGCACGACCTCGCCGTCCGGCACGGGATGACGGTCGGTGAGCTCGCCCGGCTCTTTCGTGCGGAGCGGGGCATGGACCTCGAGCTCACGGTCGTCGAGTGCCAGGGCTGGCGGCGCGGCCAGGGCTCCCGGGAGACGGGCCTGCCCTGGGTCTTCCCCTCTCCCAACATGCCGACCCCGGAGACGGCGCTCGTCTATCCCGGCATGTGCCTGCTCGAGGGGACGAACCTCTCCGAAGGGCGGGGGACCACGCGGCCCTTCGAGCTGTTCGGCGCGCCGTGGCTCGACGGCCACCGGCTCGCGGAGGACCTGGCGCGGGAGCGGCTCCCGGGGGTGACCTTCCGCCCCGCGAGCTTCGTGCCGACCTGGGACAAGCACGCGGGCGTCCGCTGCCACGGGGTCGAGCTGTTCGTCGGCGACCCGGGCCGGTTCCGCCCATTCCGCACCGGCCTCGCCTGCGTGCTGCACGCGCGCCGCCAGGCGCCCGAGCGGTTCTGCTGGCGCACGGAGCGGTACGAGTTCGTCGAGGGCGTCCCCGCGTTCGACCTCCTGTGCGGGTCGGACCGGGAGCGGCGCGCCATCGAGGCGGGAGCGGACCTGGCGGAGCTCTCCCGCCCGTTCGCGCCGGAGGAGCGGGCCTTCGCGCGCCGCCGAAGGGGCTTCCTGATCTACGAGGGGTGATCCGGGGGCCGCACGGGTTAAGATCGCGCCGTGATCCGGGTCGGCCTCGCCAGCGACAGCTTCGGGAACCTCGACGCGCTGTGCGTCGCGCTCGACATCTTCGCGCGCGTGAACGCGGAGCGGATCTTCTTCCTCGGCGGGCGCTGGGCCGACGTGGATGCCGCCCTGGCGCGGCGCCGCTTCGGGAGCCCGGCCGGCGGCGGCCCGGACGCGGGCGGCGACTTCCTCTCCGCCGTCGAGGGGGCGCTCTCCCGCGCCGCCGGGATCCCGGAGCACGCCCTCGCCGGGCGCATCACCCGGGTGGCGAGCCGGGCCTGCCCGGAGGTCGCCCGCGGCGCGCCCACCAAGGTCATGGACATGCTCGACGGCCGGCTCTGCTGCCTCGTGCACGACAAGGCGGAGCTCTCCCGCGAGGACATCGGCAACGCCTCGCTCCTCTTCCACGGCAACAGCGGCGCGGCCGCGGTCGTGCAGATCGGTCCCCGCGTGTTCGTGACGCCGGGCCACCTGAGGTCCGCGGGGGAAGAGACACGACCGGCCACGTTCGCGTTCCTCGACCTCCACCCCGGGGAGCTCGAGCTCGTGGTCTTCTCGGCGGAGGGGGCGGAGCTGCGGCGCGAGCGCGCCTCCCTCGCCTCGGGCGCCAAGGTCTCGGTGCGGTGATGGCCGAGGGACCCCGGAGCGCCCGGCACGTCGCCCTCCTCGGCGGGTCCTTCAACCCGCCGCACGTCGCGCACGTGATGGCGGCATGGTGGGCGCTCTCGACGCAGGACGTGGACGAGGTCTGGCTCCTCCCGGCGTTCGTCCACCCCTTCGGGAAGCCGCTCGCGCCGTTCGAGGACCGGGTGCGGATGTGCGAGCTCTCCGTCCGCGCCGTCCGCGGCGCCTTCGTCTGCCCGGCCGAGGCGGAGCTCGCGGACGACCCGCTCGTCGGGAAGACGGCCCGCACGCTCGAGCACCTCCGGGCGAAGCACCCCGGGTACCGGTTCTCGCTCGTCGTCGGCGCGGACATCCTCCCGGAGACGCCGAAGTGGTACCGCTGGGATCGGGTCCGCGAGCTCGCCGGCGTGATCGTGGTCGGACGCGAGGGATGGCCGCCGATCGAGGGCGCGCCCACCTTGCCGGCGATCGCCTCGCGCACGATCCGCGAACGGCTCGCGCGCGGGGAGGACGTCTCGGGGCTCGTGCCGGGGAAGGTGCTGGAATACGTGAAGGAGCGGGGGCTGTATCGTGGGTAGGGATCGCGGAGCGCTCACATCCCCTGGGGCTCGAGCACCAGCGTGAATGTCGCCCCCCGTCCCGCGCCGTCGCTGGCGGCCGAGAGCGATCCGCCGAGCTGCTTCACGTAGCCGGCGGAGGTGTACAGCCCGAAGCCGTGGCCGTCGGGCTTCGTGGTGAACCCGTAGGAGAAGACCCGCTCGAGGTTGGCCGGCGCGATCCCTTCGCCGGAGTCCTTCACGTCGAGGCGAATTTCGCCGTCCGATTGCCGCGCTCCCTGGATGAGGAGGACGCGCTGGCGCTCGGGCGTGTCTCGCATCGCGTCCACCGCGTTCTTGACCAGGTTCACGATCACGTGCACGAGCTTGGCGCGCTGCGTGACCAGCGCGGGGAGCCCATCGAGCTCCAGGCGGACCTGGACTCCCCACCGGGAGAGGTGCGCGTGCTGGATCTCCAGCGCCGACCGGACCAGCACCGGCAGCTCCACGGTCTCGCGGACCGGGTGATCGCGTCCACCCCGCGCGTGATCCTGCAGCGCACGGATGCTGTCGCGGATGAGCCAGGTCTTCTCCTGGAGCTCGCGTGACTCGGCCTGGATCCGGGCCAGCTTGTGCCAGACGTCCTCGACCGCCTTGCCGAGGTAGGTGGGGAGGAGCGGGGCCCGGGGGTCCCGGGCGAAGAACCCGGGCAGATCGGCGGCGTGGTCCGACAGCAGGGCCGTCGCCCGCGTGAGCCCCGAGCCGGCGGCGGCGGCCGCCGCGGTGCGGATCTCGTCGGCGGAGACGTTCACGCTGTTGAGCAGGTTGCCCACGTTGTGCAGCGCGCCGACGGCGACCTCCGCCATTCCCGCCTGGCGCGCGGTCTCGAGGAGCTGGCGGTGCTGATCCCGCACCTCGGTCATGAGGCCGTTCACGCTCATCACCACGCTGATCTGGTGCATGAGGGTCTCGTAGCCGCTGCCGCTCATGGAGCCGATCTCGCACAGCGCGAAGCCGATGGTGCCGCCGGGCGAGCGGATGGGCAGCACCACGTGCGCCCGCCGCCGGCCGGAGAAGCGGCCGGGGACGAGGCGGTCCGCGGCGAAGGTGCGGAGCGGCGTCTCCAGCTCGGCGACGCCGTCCAGGTCGTGGGAGACCAGCAGCGTGGCGTCGCGGAGGTCGGCACCCACGTACCGGTAGAGGAAGAAGCTCCGGACGTCGAGGACGTCGAGGGCGGCGAGCAGGTTGCGGTGGAAGACGTCGTCGGGCAGCGGGATCGGCTGGATCATCCGCTGGAGCACGCGCATCTCCACGTCCGTCCGCATCCTGTGCGCCCGCTCGGCGGTGCTGGCCATGGAGGCCAGCAAGGCGTGGGCCGTCTCGAAGAGCGAGGCCAGGCGCTGGGCGTGCGCCGGGAGCGCCCCCTGGCGCGCCCGGGCGAGGAGAGCCCGGAGCACGCGGAACCAGGGGGCCGGCTCGGGGAGCAGCTCCAGTCCGCGGGAGAGGAGCCGCTCCAGGGCCAGGACGAAAGCGCGG
>JAEZXM010000078.1 GCA_023419875.1 Pseudomonadota bacterium
CTGTACGTGAACCACTACTCCGGCGTGCGCGACGCGCTCGAGACCGGCCTGGAGTACGCCGCGCGCGGCGCGCGCGCCGCGACCCGCGGTGCGCACCGGGACCCCCAGCTCGAGGCGGAGCTCCAGCTCGTGGCCGGCGTCGCCGCGAACGACCTCGGGCGGAGCCGGCAGGCGCTCGTCCATCTCGACCGCGCCCGGACCCTGCTTCCCGAGGACGCCGACGTCGCGTACGAGCGCGGCGTGGCCCTCTTCGAGCTCTACCGCCTCGACGCCGCGCAGCGTGCCTTCGAGCGCACCCTGGAGCTGTCCCCCGACAACGCCTCCGCGCTCCACCAGCTCGGGCTGCTCGCCGAGCGGCGGGGCGACGCCGCGGGCGCCGAGCGGCTCATGGGGCGCGCGCGCAAGCTCGACCCGGAGACCTTCGCCGCCGAGCTGGCGGTGGACGACCGCGCCTTTCGCGCCCAGATCCAGCGGGCGATCGCGGCGCTCCCGCCCGAGGATCTCCTCGCGCTCTCGGCCGTGCCCGTCGAGATCCGCGAGCTCCCGGACCCGGAGGACCTGCTCGCCGTGGACCCGCCGCTCTCGCCCGCCATCCTCGGGCTCTTCCGCGGCCCACCGGAAGGCGAGCCCTGCGCGCCCGGCGAAGGGCTGCGGTGCCGCTCGATCGTCTTCTACCGGAGGAACCTCCTCCGGCTGGCGCACGACCGGGTCGAGCTCGACGAGCAGATCCGGGTGACGCTCCTCCACGAGCTCGGCCACCTGCGCGGCGAGGACGACGACGAGCTCAGGGATCGCGGGCTGGAGTAGGGGTTTCGGGCGTCCCACGTTCAAGCGACCGAGCGTCAAATCGTGCCGGGCCCCGCGCATGGCATTGAACCCCGGGCTTGCGCGGCCGTACGCTCGGTGAGCCGTCCGCGTTCCGCTCCTCGCACGGAGCGTTCGCCTGGCGGCAGCCGAGGAGCCCCTCATGACGCGCATCTCGCTCGCAGTCTTCGCGACCCTCGCTCTGACGATCCTCGGTTGCCACGACCGCGACGCCGCTCCCGTCGAGGACTGTGCGGTCGCGGGAGACGAGGACGGGAACGGCCTGTCCGATTGTGCCGACCCCGCCTGCGCCACCGCCTGCGCGCACGAGTGCGGCAACGGCGCGGTCGAGTACAGCGAGGCGTGCGACGACGGAAACCCCACCGAGGGCGACGGCTGCGACTCCAACTGCTCCGTGTCGGCCTGCGGCAACGGCATCCCCGCAGGCGACGAAACCTGCGACGACGGCAACGCCAGCGAGGGCGACGGCTGCGACTCCAACTGCACGCCCACCGCCTGCGGCAACGGCATCTCGACCACCGGCGAGGCCTGCGACGACGGCAACTCGACGAACGGCGACGGTTGCGACAACACCTGCACCATCACCTCCTGCGGCAACGGCACCCCGACCGCCGGCGAGCCCTGCGACGACGGCAACTCGACGTACGGCGACGGCTGCGACAACAACTGCACCGCCACCTCCTGCGGCAACGGCGTCCCGACCACAGGCGAGGTCTGCGACGACGGCAACTCGACCAACGGCGACGGTTGCGACGCCAACTGCACCGCGAGCGCCTGCGGCAACGGCATCCCGGCGGGCGACGAGATGTGCGACGACGGCAACTCGACCAATGGCGACGGCTGCGACTCCAACTGCACCTTCACGGCCTGCGGTAACGGCGTCCCGACCACCGGCGAGAACTGCGACGACGGCAACTGGAACGACGGCGACGGCTGCGACTCCAACTGCTCTGTCACCGCCTGCGGCAACGGCATCTCGACCACCGGCGAGGCCTGCGACGACGGCAACGTGACGAACGGCGACGGCTGCGACAACAACTGCACTGCCACCTCCTGCGGCAACGGCATCTCGACCGCCGGCGAGGTCTGCGACGACGGCAACGCGACCAACGGCGACGGCTGCGACAACAACTGCACCGCCACCTCCTGCGGCAACGGCATTCCGGCAGGCGACGAGATCTGCGACGACGGCAACTCGACCAACGGCGACGGCTGCGACTCCAACTGCACCTTCACGGCCTGCGGCAACGGCGTCGTGTCCGGCACCGAGGAGTGCGACGACGCCAACCCGGACTATCTCGACGGTTGCAGCCCGATCTGCAGGCTCGAGCCGCTCGAGATCGAGCCCAACGAGGACGGCTCTCCGTCGCTCGGAGGAACGGGCGTCAACGGCAACGACTTCGGCACGGCGTTCCCCGATTCGAACGGCGCGTTCACGGGAGCGGTCATCATCCGTGCCGCGCTCACGCCGGCGGGCGACGAGGACGTCTTCGTGTTCACCAACACCGGCGCCGGTCTCGTGGCGGCGAGGTTCGACACCTGGAACCTCGCCCTCGGGCTCGGGGTCCCCTGCGGCGCGGCACCGACCTCGGTCGACACCGTTCTGCAGGTCCGGAACGCCTCGGGGACGCCTTTGGCCTTGAACGACGACCGCAGGGGGACGTCCGACCGTTGCTCCTCGGTGACGGTGGGGATCCTGCCCGGGGAGAGCGTCTACGTGCATGTGGTGGAGTTCGGCGACAACACCGTCGTCCCTGGATACGTACTGCAGGCGTCCTACGAACCCGTCGTGTGCGGGAACGCCTGGGTGGAGCCGGGCGAGACCTGCGAGGACGGGAACACGGTTTCCGGCGACGGCTGCAGCTCGCTGTGCACCATCGAGCCGGTCGCCGAGGTCGAGCTCAACGGCACCTTCGCCGATGCCTCGGCCAACGTCGTCCAGATCACGGGCGATCGGACCGTTCAGGGGGCGATCGCGCCCTCCGGCGACCTCGACACCTACCGCCTCACCGTCACCACGCCCACCGTCGTCCGCTTCGAGACGGTGACCTCGCTCTTCGACTGCCAGACCACCACGATCGACGTGGGGCTCTACGATTCCGCGGGTACGTTCATCACCGGAGACCCGGCGGGCTCGGGCATCGGAAGCTGCGGCGCCCTCGTCATTCCCCTCGACACCGGCAGCTACTTCATCCGCGTCGAGGAGCGCGGGAACGACGCCACGATCCCGAACTACTTCCTCGACACGGCCTACGAGCAGAGCCGCGGGACCGAGAGCGAGCCTCCCGGCACGACGGGCGCGAACGACACGATCGCCACGGCCGAGGTCAGCCTGATCGACGGCAACGACGTCTCCGTTGGCGGCGATCACACGTCGATGGACGACGTGGATGTGTTCGCGATCACCGTCCCCGCGGGTGGCCGCATTCGCGCCGAGACCGTCGAGGGCAACCGCGCCGTCGAGACCTGTGAGTCGGACGGCGTGGACACCCGCCTGACGCTGTTCGATCAGGGCGGCGTCCAGCTCGTCGATGACGACGACCACGGCCGCGGCTTCTGCTCGAAGATCGACGGCACGGGCACGTCCCCGGTACACCCGGCCGCGCGCAACGCGACGGGCAGCCCGCAGACCTACTACCTCATGGTCCGGCGCTCGGACTTTGCGGCGGGCAGCCAGCAGACGTTCACCTACCGCCTCCAGGTCACCATCCGCTAGCGCCGAAAGACCGAACCCGGAGGACGCCTTCAGCCCAGGAGCTTCGCGTACACCGCCTCGTACCCCTCCGCGCTCCGGTCCCAGGAGAAGTCGATCGCCATCCCGCGCCTCATCATCGCCACCCACGCGGCACGGTCGCGGTGGGCCTCGAGCGCTCGGAGGAGCGCGCCCCAGAGCGCGCGCGGGTGGTACTCCTTGAACTTGAACCCCGTGCCCCGGTCCTTGCCGTCGTAGTCCTCGACCGTATCCTCGAGGCCGCCCACCGCGCGCACCACGGGCACGGTCCCGTAGCGGAGCGAGTACATCTGGTTGAGCCCGCAGGGCTCGAACCGCGAGGGCATGAGGAAGACGTCGGCGCCCGCCTCGATCCGGTGGGCGAGCCCCTCGTCGAAGCCGATGCGGGTGGCGATCTTCTGCGGGTGGTCGCGCGAGGCGCGCACGAAGAGGCTCTCCAGCCTGCGCTCCCCGCTCCCGAGCACGGCGAGCTGCACGTCGAGGCCGGCGAGCCGCGGGAGCACCGCGGCGGCGAGGTCGATCCCCTTCTGCTCCGCGAGCCGGCCCACCATGCCGACGAGCGGCACGTCGGCCGCCACCGGCAGCTTGAGCTCGCGCTGGAGGGCCTCCTTGCACGCCGCCTTGCCGCCCAGCTCGTCCGCAGTGTACCGGGCCGGGAGGTGCCGATCGCGCGCCGGGTCCCAGGCGTCCACGTCGATGCCGTTCAGGATCCCGGTGAGGTCGGCGGCGCGCCCGCGCAGGACCCCGTCGAGCTGGGCGCCGCCCTCGGGCGTCAGGATCTCGCGCGCGTAGTTGGGCGAGACGGTGGTGATCGCGTCGGTGGAGGTGAGGCCCGCCTTCATGAACGAGAGGTGGTCGTAGAACTCGAGCGCGTCGGGGCGGAAGGCGCTCCACGGGAGCCCGAGCGCCGGCAGGGCCTGCTTCGGGAAGACGCCCTGGTAGGCGAGGTTGTGGATGGTGAACACCGACCGCGCCCGGGCGAGCGCCGGGTCCTGCCGGTGCTCGTGGCGGAGGAGGAAGGGGACGAGGCCGGCCTGCCAGTCGTTCCCGTGCACGATCCGGGGGCGCACGCCGAGCGCTCCGGGCAGGGCGAGCGCCGCCCGGGCGAGGTAGGCGAACCGCTCCGCGTTGTCGCCGTAGTCCCCGTGGGCGTCGCCGTAGAGCCCGCGGCGGGAGCCGAAGTAGCGGTCGTGCTCGACGAAGTAGTAGGCGACGCCGCCCTCGCGGGTGAGCCAGAGGGTGGTCGCCTCGCCCCGCACGCGCACCGCGCCGTGCAGCGGCTGGAAACCCTGACGGACGTCCACGCCGTAGTACCGAGGGCTCACCACCGTCACGCCGTGGCCCCGACCTGCCAGCGCGCGCGGCAGGGCGCCGGCGACGTCGCCGAGCCCGCCGGTCTTGGACCAGGGCGCGACCTCGGAGGAGACGAAGAGAATGTCCATCGGCTCTCAGTCTAGCCGGACACCTTGCGCAGGAACTCCGCCGCGTCCTCGGGCGGCACCGGGTTGATGTGGGCCCCGGACCCCCACTCGAACCCGGCGACCTGCGTGAGCGCCGGCATCACCTCGATGTGCCAGTGGTAGCTCGCGCTCGGCGCCTCGCGGAGGGGGTTCGTGTGGACCATGAAGTTGTACGGAGGGTTCCCGAGCGCCGCCGAGAGCCGTCGGAGCGTGGTCCCGAGGGCCTGGGCGCACGACGCGAGCCGCTCGCGCGGCTCGGCCTCGAAGATCGACTCGTGCCGGCGCGGGACGATCCAGGTCTCGAAGGGGCTGCGCGGAGCCCAGGGCGCGAGGACCACGAAGTCATCGTTCTCGTGCACGAGCCGCGCGCGGTCCTTCCGCTCCTGGCCGACGATGTCGCAATAGATGCACCGCTCCTTGAGCTCGTGGTGGCGGCGCGCGCCCTCGATCTCGGACATCACCCGCCGCGGCACGATCGGCAGCGCGATGAGCTGCGAGTGCGCGTGCTCGAGCGAGGCCCCGGCGGAGGCGCCGTGGTTCTTGAAGAGGAGGATGTAGCGGAACCGCTGGTCGTTGCGGAGGTCGAGGATGCGCGCCTTGAAGGCGAGCAGCACCTCGGCGATCTCCGCAGGGCTCTGCGCCTCGAGGGTGCGGGCGTGGTCCGCGGTCTCGATCACCACCTCGTGGGCCCCGATCCCGTTCATCCGGTCGTAGATGCCCTCGGCCCGACGATCGAGGTCGCCCTCGATCTTGAGCGCCGGGAACCGGTTGGGCACGACCCGCACCTTCCACCCCGGCGTGTTCGCCGGCGCGCCGTTCGGCCGGCCGGACGCGTAGACCTCGCGCGGTGTCTTGTCCTCGTGGCCCGGACAGAACGGGCACACGCCGTCGGGGCGTGTCGCGGGCGGGACGTGGGGGAACTCGGACGGCCGCTGCGCGCGCTCGGTGGCGATGACCACCCAGCGACCGACGATCGGGTCCCTGCGGAGCTCGGGCATGTGGGAACTCGCCTCCTCTACGTTGCGTCCGCGCGAGCCGGTGCACCAGCCAGCCGGCGAAGGGTGGTGCCGATCCCCGCCCCCAGGGCGAGCAGCACCGCGGCCCCCAGGTACGGGGCCGCGTACCAGAGGTGATCGTACGCCGTCGTGGCCGAGATCGGGCCGACGATCCGTCCGAGCGCGCCCGCGGACTGACCCATGCCCAGGGTCCCACCCTGGTCCCATTCCCGCGCCTGCCGCGACAGGAGCGACGAGAGGGACGGGTGCACGAGCCCGTTCCCGACCGCGAGCGGGACGCAGACGGCTCCGAGGCCCCAGAGGCCCGGGCTCCAGGGCAACAGCGCGAAGCCGGCCGCTTGCAGGGCGAGGCCCGCCACGAGCAGCGGCTTCTCCCCGAAACGTCGGGTGAGCGGGCCGATGAGGCCGCCCTGCACCACCACGACCACGAGCCCGATGAAGGCGAACAGGTAGTTCACGTGGGCGTCGTCGAGCCCGTACCGGTGGCTCGCGAGCAGCGCCAGGGTCGCCTCGAGGACGCTGAAGGCGGTGACCGCGAGGAAGAAGACGCCGATGAGACCGCGGATGCCCGGGCGGGCCAGCTCCTCGCGGAGGGCGCGCAACCCGGCCCGTCCCGGCCCCGCGGCCCGCGCCCGCGGCTCGGGGAGGAGGAACCACGCCGCGAGGCCGTTCGCGGCCGCCAGCCCCGCGGCGGCGAACCCCGGCAGCGACTCGGCGATCCCGGAGAGCACGCCGCCGACGGTCGGGCCGAGCACGAACCCAGCTCCGAACGCGGCCCCGATGATCCCCATGCCCCGGGCACGCCCCTCGGGCGGCGTCACGTCGGCGACGTACGCCTGCGCGATGGCGATGTTCGCGGTGGCGACGCCCGCGAAGAGCCGCGACGCGAGCAGCCACCCGAAGCTCGGCGCGAGCGCGTACCCGAGGAACCCCACCGAGGTCATGGCGATCGAGCCGAGCAGGAGCGGCCTTCGCCCAAGGCGGTCGGAGAGCCGGCCCCAGATCGGCGTGAACACGAGCTGCATCGCCGAGTAGCCGGTGAGCAGCCATCCGGTGCTGCCCAGGGTCGCGCCGAGCCGCTCGGCGTGGTTCGGCATCGCCGGGATCACCATCCCGAACCCCAGCAGATCCACGAACACCACGGCGAAGAGGACGGCCAGGGCGGAGCGGCGGTACGTCACGAGGGGCCGAAGATAACCCGCCCTCACCCGGGGCGCAGACGAAAGGCTAGCCCTGCGCCTGCGGATCCGGTGAGGGCGCCCAGACCACGCGGTTCCGTCCCGCGCGCTTCGCGTCGTAGAGCCTGGCGTCGGCGCGGGCGAGGAGCGATGCCCCGTCGCGCTCCTCGGGCTGGAGCACGGCGCAGCCGAGCGAGACCGCGACGTCGATGGCCTTCGTCGCCACCGGGATGGTCGCCTCGCACACCGCGCGGCGGATCCGCTCGGCCACCTCGGCGGCGGCCGCGAGCGCCGCCCCGGGGAGCAAGGCCGCGAGCTCCTCGCCACCGACGCGCGCGAGGAGATCTTCGGCGCGGAGCGCCCGCTGGGCCCGTGCGGCCACCTCCGCGAGCACGAGGTCTCCGGCGGCATGTCCGTGCTCGTCGTTCACGCGCTTGAAGTGGTCGATGTCGAGCGCCACCACCGACAGCGCCGCGCCCGTGCGCCGGGCCCGTGCCACCTCGCGCGAGAGCGCCTCCTCGAACGCGCGGCGGTTGGCGAGCCCGGTGAGCGCGTCCCGCCGCGCGAGGTCGGCCAGGGCGGAGAGATCCTCGGCGTCGGCCTCGCCCTGGCGCAGGTAGCGGAGCACGCAGGAGCCGAGCTCGATCCGGTCGCCGGGGGCGAGCCTGCGGCTCGTCACCGGCCGGCCGTTCACCCAGGTCCCGTTGGTCGAGCCGAGGTCCACGACCCTGTGCCCGTCCTCGTCCGGCACGATCCGGGCGTGCCGCCGGGAGACGTCCGCGGCGCCGATCGGGATCTCGCAGCGAGGATCCCGGCCGATGACGACCTCGCGCTCGAGCGCGACGCGGGCCCCGGCCGCGGGCCCCTGGACCACGACCACGGAGAACGCGATCGGCCGGTCGCCCGGATCGTCCGCGCGCGGCTGCGTCGGGTTCGTGGGTGCGGGCAAGCGCGCCCGGGTGTTCTCCTCGGCCATACGGTCGCCGGAGGATACACCTGCTCCCGCGCCCCTCGACAAGCCGCCCGACCACGGGGCGTGCCGCCGCGCCAGGAGCGGCGGGGGCTCCTTGCACCCCCCGTTCGTGAGCGAGGCGCGGGATCGCCGTCTTCAGACCCGCCAGTTGATGCGCTCGAAGTCCCCGTCGGGGACGGAGAGCGCCACGAACCCGTGGCGCGGGAGGCGCTCCACCTCGAGGTCGTTGCGCAGCGCGTGGACGCACAGCGCCACCTTCGCGCCCGCGGCGAGCCCCACCGCCCGGAACGGGATGGCGATCTCGACCACGTCGGCGAAGACGGCGGAGCCCACCTCCTGCCCCTGCTTCCGCCCGGGGCGGAGCTGCCCGTCGGGCGCGACCGCGAACTCGACCCAGATCTGCCCGCCCGGCGCGAGGAGCGCGACCCTCACGTGCGAGGCGACCTCGGCCGCGCGCGCCGGGGACTCCGCCGGGTCGAGCCGGAGGTAGAGCGCCTCGAGGTCGAACCCGAAGTGGAGCACGTTGAAGCCCTGGGCGCCGCCGTACATCGAGCCGCGGTGCTGCCCCGGTCGGTAGAGCCCGGACCCCTGCCACTCGAAGTACGTCGTCTCCCGCCCGTCGAGCTTCGGCGAGAGGAGCAGGGTCGGCTCGCGCAGCGGCTTCGCCTCGAGGCCCGCCGGCGCGCGATCGCCGGCGCGCTTGATCGGCGAGAGCGCCTCGACGGGCGGCGTCCCGCCGGCGAGGAGGCACGCGCGGATGACGTGGCCGCGGAAGAGGCCGTCGAACTCCGCCGCCTGCTCGCTGGAGAAGTCCTCGCCGTACCACCAGTACCAGTCCGAGCCCTCGGCGACGTGGACGTGCCGCCGCGCGCGCTCCAGCCGCTCGCCGGCGAGCTGCCCCGTCCGCGCGGCCGCCTCGACCTGCTCCTTCGCCCCGCCGAGCGCGGTCCAGGCGCGCCGGTCCTCCGCGTGGCCGATCCAGATCCGGTAGGAGGCCTCGATCCACGAGCCGGAGTGGATGCGCGGGATCACCGGGCCCGGCGGATCGGCGACCGCCTCGGACATCGTCACCGTCTCGATCGCGGCGCCCTCCTCGAAGCCGCCGTAGAGCCGGTCGAGGAATTCATACCCTGAGTGTGGGTAGTGCTCCCAGGCGTTCTCGCCGTCGAGGAAGACGCCCAGGGTGGCCGGGCCCCGCTGCTGGTCCGCGGCCCACGCCTCGCCGACGGCCCGGACATGGGTGGTGAAGTCCTGGGCGGCGTGGTGCGCGGCCACCTTGGCGTAGGTGAAGCCGATGACGTCGGAGAGCGAGCGGTCGCGGAAGAGCATCCGCAGCTCGCCCCCGGAGCCGGCGTCCACGCGCCACGGGCGGTAGAGCGAGCGGAGGCGGGAGGCGCCGTCGGGGAGCGAGCGGAGAAGGACGCCCTCGTCGCTCGCCGCCCAGCCCACGCCCTCGGAGGCGAGCACCTCGAGCGCCTCCGGCGACACCGAGCCCTCTGCGGGCCACATCCCCGCGGGCGCCCGGCCGAACCGGCGGGCGTGGGCCTCGAGCGCCGCGCGCACCTGCCAGCGCGCGTCCTCGGGGTGGGCGTAGCGCGGGGGCAGCGGCACGCCGGGCAGCGCCCGGCGGGCAGCGTCGGTGTCGCAGACGAGCGGGAGGATGGGGTGGTAGTAGGGCGTCGTCGAGAGCTCCACCTGGCCGCGCTCCGCGAGCGCCCGCCAGCGCGGAACGATGCCGGCCACGATCTTCGACTGGACCCGGACGAGCGCCTCCACGTCGTCGCGGGTGAAGTCGCGCCCCTTCCGCGCGAGCTCCTTCACCACCGGCTCGTCGGCGTGGGCGCCGAACCCCATCCAGGCGAGGTTGAAGAGGAGCTGGAGATCGGTGAGCTCCGCCTCGCTGAAGCCGTGGGCGAGGCGCGCCAGATCGGCGTGGCGGACGTCGCGCCCGCGCTTCTGGAGGAGCTCGTGGTAGCGAGGCGCGGGGTGGACGTTGTGCTCCCACCCGACCATGAAGAAGGAGCGGAGCAGCGTCTGTCGCTCCTCGGGCAGGAGGTCCGCGGCGGGACGGAGGGTGAGGTCGAGGAACCGGTCGCGTGCCCGACCGGCGGTGTAATCCTCGAGCTGCTCGAGCAGCACCGGCACGAAGTTCACGGTGCACCGGACCCGCGGGTGCCGCTCCAGGATCCAGGCCATGTCGTTGTAGGAACGGGTGGCGTGGAGGCGCACCCACGGCATGAGCTGCTCGCCGGTCTCCGGCTCCCGGTAGAGGGGCTGGTGCATGTGCCAGAGGAGCGCGAGGCGGACGGGCTTCATCGCGCCCGACCGTACCAACGGAGGGCGGCAGCGGGCAAATCGCGCCTCACCACCAGATCACCTGCACCACGATCCCCTCCGGACCTTCGACGTACAGTGAACGAGACCCGTCGCGGTGCGTGCGCGGCCGGGCGGCGAGCTTCGCGCCGGCGGCGTCGAGGTGCTTCTCCCAGGCGTCCACGTCCTCCGGCCGCTCCACCCGAAGGCCGAGGTGGTCGAGGTGACCCGGGACCGTGGCGCGCTCGTCCCGGTGCAGGGCCACGTTGTCGCCGTCGCGTACCAGGTAGACGTTGTCCGGATCGGGTCGCCAGCTCACCTCGTACCCGAGCGGACCCGTGAAGAACGCCTCCGCGGCCGCGAGGTCGCGCACCTTCAGCGCGGCGTGGCGGAGGCCGAGGGAGGGTGGGCGCGCAGGATCCACGGACCGTGGGTAACGGGGTCGGCCCGGCGGTGCAAGGCGCCGAGATCCTCCCTCGACGGGCGGCTCTGCTACCGGCTCACCCGCGCCGCGCCCGTGCCGTAGTGCGAGTGGTACGCCTGCACGAGCTCCAGCAACCGGTCGAAGTCGATCCTCATCGAGCTCGAGGCGAAGGTGATCGGGCTCCCGCACATCGCCGCATTGGCCCGACGCATCGCTCGGGCGAGGGGCCCGCCGCGCGCGAGGTACGGCGCCGGGTCGTGAACGAGGACCACGATCATGCGTTGTCCACGAACCTCGAAGACCTTGAAGCCGGCGATATCCGACCACGGGACGAGCCCGACCGCGAGGGCGCTCGAGCGGGCGAGCAGCCCGGCCGGCCCGAGCTCCAGCGCCGGCCGGCGGTCGAACAGCTTGCGGGCCGCGAACGCCGCGGCCGCACCGAAGAGGACCACGGCGAAGAGCCCGAGGACCTTCACCCGCTCCGGGGTCGAGAAAAATCCCCGCGCCCGGGGCGGCGGCGCATACGGGCTCAGCAACCAGGCACCGGCGGCCACCAGGAGGAGGCCGCCGGCGAGGAGAAGCGCGGTCTTGCGACGGCTGAACGGGATCTCGGTCCTGTCGGGCAGGTTCATGGGACTCCTCGGCGAGGACGACGGCCTCGCAGCGCACCCGTCGGAAGGTCGCACGGCGCCGCGGCGGGGGACAACCCCGGTTGCACCGCGCCCGCGGCTCGGATACATGGAGCCTCGCACCGCGCCCCGGTGCGACCATGGAACACCGCTCCTGAGAGATCGAAGCCCCCGCGCCGCTCGCCGGCGACGGGCCCTTTGCCGGCGTTTCGGCGCCGGCCTCGATCACCGGAGCCTCCATGCCGTCGCTTTCCCTCGAACGGCTCTCGTTCGCCTTCCACGACGCCGAGCCCATCCTCTCCGACGCCAGCGCCCGCCTCGACGCGGGCTGGACCGCCCTCGTCGGCGCGAACGGCGCGGGCAAGACCACGCTCCTGCGGCTCCTCGCCGGCGACCTCGTCCCGTCCGCGGGCGCCGTCCGGGCGGAGCCGCCGCGCGCACGGGTGGTGCTCTGCCCGCAGACGGTGGAAGACCGCGGCGATACGCCCGCGCTCGCCACCTCCGACGACCGGCGCGCGTTTCGGCTGCGCGGCGCGCTCGGGCTCGATCCTGCCGAGCTCTCGCGCTGGGAGACGCTCTCGCCCGGCGAGCGGAAGCGCTGGCAGATCGGCGCCGCCCTCTTCCGGGAGCCCGACGTGCTCCTCGTCGACGAGCCGACGAACCACCTCGACGCCGGAGGCCGCGCGCTGCTCCTCGAGGGGCTGCGGACGTTCCGCGGCGTCGGGGTGCTGGTCTCGCACGACCGCGCGCTCATGGAGGCGCTCGCCGGCCGGACCCTGCGCCTCGACAGCGGCGCCCTCCGCGCCTACGCACACCCGTACGGCGAGGCGCGGGCGCTGTGGGAGGCCGAGCGGCGCGCCGCCTGGGATCGTCGCGCGGCCGCCCAGGCCGAGGCGCGCCGGGCCCGTGCACAGCTCGTCGAGGCCCGTCGCCAGGCGGAGAGCGCCGAGCGCGCCTGGACGCGGCGCGCGGGGCTGAAGGGCAACTGGGTCGAGAACAAGCGCGGCGCAAAGGTGCACCGGCTGCTCGGCGCCGCGGAGGAAGCCGAGCGGGCCGTCTCCGACGCGCCGGCCCTGCGCGAGCTGGGTCGCGGCGTGTTCCTCGGGTTCGAGCGCGCCCCGCGCCCGGTGCTCCTGTCACTCCACGAGTTGGACGTCCGTGCCGGGGATGCGGTCGTGCTCCGGGACGTCCAGGTCGCGCTCCGCCGCGACGACCGCGTCCGGATCGAAGGCACGAACGGCGCGGGGAAGACGACGCTGCTCGCGGCGCTGCTCGCGCGCTCCACCCTCCCTGCGGAGCGCCTCCTCCACCTGCCGCAGGAGCTCCTCCCGGGCGACGGCGCCCGGCTCCTCACCGAGGCGCGCGCGCTCCCCGCGGAGGTCCGCGGGCGCGTCCTCTCGCTCGTCGCCGCGCTGGGGACCGATCCCGTTCGCGTGCTCGCGTCGGCCGATCCGTCGCCCGGCGAGGCGCGGAAGCTCCTGCTCGCGCTCGGGATGGCCCGCCACGCCTGGGCGCTCGTCCTCGACGAGCCGACGAACCACCTCGACTTGCCCACGCTGGAGCGGCTCGAGGAGGCGCTCTCGGCGTATCCCGGCGCGATCCTGCTCGTCAGCCACGACGCGCGGTTCGCCGAGCGCTGCACCTCGAAGCGGTGGCGGGTGGAGGGCGGAAGGGTCCTCACCGCCTGAGCACGGGGGAGCCTACGAAAAACGGACGCTTCGCCGGGCCGCAGGCGGGGGCTCGCCCGCGCGAGAGCATGTCCGGTTCCCCCGAGCGTCCGGAGCGGGTATCCTCCCCCGCCACTCACGTACTTCCCCCTCTTCCCGGGCCGCAAGCGCCCGGCGGCTCTCTCGTCGGATGGGCCTGGCCATGAGCGCTCGACTCGCGGTGGCGGCGGTGAACCTGGGCGGCGGCTTCCAGGGCCTGATGTGCGCGCAGATCCGCAAGCAGCTCGCGCCCGGCGAGACGCTCATCGAGTGCGCGATCAGCGTGCCCGACAAGCCGGAGTTCGCGCGCGCGCGGTTTCGCAGCCTGCTCGAGGCCACGCCAAAGCCGGTCGCCCTGGTCGGGATCTGCATCCGCCCGGACGACGAGACCGTCTCGGCCTTCCGGGCCGCGGGGATCCCGGTCATCCTCATCGACGAGCAGGCCGAGGGGGCTTCCACCGTCGCCTCGGACAACTTCCAGGGCGGCTACGCTGCCGGGAGGCACCTCGCGACCGTGGGGCGGAAGTCGATCGCGATCGTGACGGGGAAGATGCACATCGACGGCGGCTACAACGCGCTCCAGCGGGCGAAGGGCTTCCAGAAGGCGATGAACGAGCACGGTCTGCCGTTCTCGCTGGACGATGCCATCGAGTCGCCGGACTACAGCCGCAAGGACGGCATGGCGGCGATGACCGCCCTCCTCGCCCGGCCGCGGAAGATCGACGCGGTCTTCTGCGCGGCGGGCGACGCCTGCGCGACCGGCATGCTGGCGGTGGCGCGCGAACGGAAGGTGAAGGTGCCCGAGGAGATCGCGGTCGTGGGTTACGACGACAGCCCGCTCGCGGCGATCGCGGATCCGCCCCTCACCACGATCCGACAGTCGATGGAGGAGATCGCCCGGGAGGCGCACCGGCTCGCCACCTCGATGACCACGCAGATCCTCGCCAGCCCGAAGACGGTCCTGGTCGAACCGAAGCTGGTCGTGCGGCAGTCGGCCTAGACGCGGGCCGTCGACGGCGACGAGCCGTCGGGCTCAGCCCCTCTTCCCGCGCTGCGACCGCCCCGCCAGCTCGCGCGCGTCGTGCTCGTCCTTCGTGAAGTCGTTCACGAGGTCGCGCTCGCGCCCGCGGCTGACGGCTGCCTTGCGGAGCGGCGCGTCGGGCGCGCCGGAGGCGGTGGAGGCCGGGCCGCCCTCGTTCCGGATCTTCCACTCCTCCCACAGGTTCAGCATGAGGGAGACGTCCCGGAGCGGCATGTCCTTCTTGAGGTGCGGGAACTCCTGGACGAACCCCTCGTAGAAGGTGTGGTAGCGGACGGGGGTGAAGTACCGGAGCAGCGTCTCTCGGCCGTGGGCGTCCACGTCGAGGAACTCGATGCCCATGCCGGTGGCGTACTCCGGGTCGTCGATCGCCACCGTGTGCGCCACCTGGGAGCGGATGGCGAGCGGTCCGTCCGGCAGGCCGAGCTCGATGAAGAGCTCGAGCCCGCGGCGCAGGAGGAAGCTCGAGGCGACGAAGGTGCCTCCCAGGCCGAGGTTGCGCGAGGTGCAGTAGGCTTCGAACTTGAGCCCCTCGGGACCGCCGGGGATGTAGAGACGGCAGGGGAGCTCGATCTCGATCCGCTCGTAACGCCGTGTCTGGCTCTGGCTCTGGCTCACGGAGAGAACGATAGACCGATCCGGCGGGAACGGGAAGCAAGGGCGGCCCGGACCCGCCTCGGTCCCGCGACCGCCCGGCGGGCGGGGATCGCCGTCGGGGTGGCCGACGGCGCAACCCCCACGATGTCGGCCGTTTGACTACCGGAAGATCTTCCCC
Organism: Pseudomonadota bacterium; assembly: GCA_023419875.1. Taxonomy (GTDB): domain Bacteria; phylum Myxococcota; class Myxococcia; order Myxococcales; family Anaeromyxobacteraceae; genus Anaeromyxobacter. The sequence continues at coordinate 15,070 of JAEZXM010000078.1, forward strand.
AGCCCCTTGGCCTTGAGCTCGCCGAGCTCCTTCGCGAGCCGGCCCAGGCGCTCGGTCTTGTCCGCCACCTCGCGCTGGAGCCGCGCGATCTTCCCGTCCCGCTCGGCGAGCTGGGAGGCGACGGAGTCCCGCTCCTGCGCGGCCCGCCGGAGCGCCTCGAGATCCGCGCCGTCGGCCCCCGTCCGCTGCGCCGCGAGCGCGGCCTCGGCGTCGGCGGCGCGCTGGAGGGCGTCGGCGAGCTGCGCCTGGAGCGCCGGATCACCTGCCTGCGGGACCTCCTGGATCGAGAGGGAGGCGACGACGGCCTCGAGCCGGTCCACGTCGCGGCGCGCGAGCGCCAGGTCGGCCGAGCGCTCGGCGAGCTCGTCGCGGAGCTTCGAGACCTCCGCCATCGGCGCGCGGCCCCCGGCCTGGAGCTTCTGCTCGAGCTCGTCCTTCTCCCAGCGCACCGCCTGGAGCTCGGCGGCGATCTCCGCCGCCGAGGCCTCCGCGGTCTCCGCTGCGTTGCGCGCCTCCGCGAGCTCCTTCTGCAGGGCCTCGCGCGCCTGCTCGAGCTCGGTGAGCTGGGACGGGACCGCCTCGTCGACGTTCACGGTCACGCCCAGCGCCGCGAACGCGTCGAGCTCGCGCGCCCGGGCCTCCGCCGAGACCGCGCGCCGGGCGAGCTCCTCCGCCTGCGCCTCGGCGGCCCGGAGCCGCTCCTCCGCGTCTCCCGCCGAACCCGGCCGCGCGGCGCCCTCGAGCTGCGCCCGCGCCTCGGCGGTCTGCGCCGCGAGAATCCCGCTCCGCTCCTCCTCCGCCTCGAGCCGCGCCTGAAGCTCGGCCACGCGGGCCTCGAGCGCCTCGCGAACCTGGGCCCACTCGTGCGCCGCGCCGGCATTCCCCGCGGAGACGTCCTGCGCCGCGGCGAGCTCCTTGCGAGCGGCCTCGGCGTCGCGGCGCGCGGCCTCCGCCTTCGCGGCCGCCGCGTAAGCCGCGCGGCGCGCGTCGGCGACCTTCTTGTCCGCGGTCTCCTTCAGCTCGGCGAGCTTCTTCTCCGCCATCTCCCGGGCCGCGGCGAGCTCCGCGATCTGGGCCTCGAGCTCCTCGACCTCCTCGCTCGCCTTCTCCGACGCCGCCTCCGCCTCGGCGACGCGCGGCCCCTCGCCCGCACGGACCCGCTCGAGCTCCGTGCGCAGCGCGACCAGCTCCTCCTCGGCGGCAGGCACCTGCCCGGCGATCTCCTCGAGCTGCTTCACCCGCGCGAGCGCGGATGCGAGCTCGCCCGAGAGCTCCGCGAGGCGCGCGCCGTCCGCGGACGGCGCCTGCCCGCCCGCAGCGTGCTCCAGCCCCGCGAGCCGGGCCACCTCGGCCTCCAGCGCCGGAACCCGCGCCGCGGCCTCCTCGAGAC
>JAEZXM010000107.1 GCA_023419875.1 Pseudomonadota bacterium
CCTTCACGTCGATCGTCGCCGGCCCGTACTCACGGTGCACCGCACCGCCCACCTTGCCGCCGAGCTCGTGGGCGAGGAGCTGGAGGCCGGAGCAGATGCCCAGCACCGGCACGCCCAGCTCGTACACGACGCGGTCCGCCCGCGGGCTCCCCTCGGCGGTCACCGACGAGGGCGAGCCGGAGAGGATCACGCCGCGCGGCGCGAACGCCCGGATGGCCGCGGCCGAGACGGTGCAGGGGTGAATCTCGCAGTAGACGCCGAGCTCGCGCAGCCGCCGGGCGATGAGCTGGGTGTACTGCGACCCGAAGTCGAGGATGAGGATCTTCTCTGCGTGGATGTCGGCGCTCATGCCATCCGCTCCCGCTCGTGCTTCGACAGGCTCAGCACGAGCGGAATCGTAAGGGCGTGATGCTCGCCCTTCGACAGGCTCAGGGCGAGCGGGGGGCAACACGGTCTCTTGGCGTCGCGGGGTCGTTCACTGAGCGTCAGTGGAAGTCCCGCGCCCGATCTCCGACGGGGGCGCGAGCGCGAGAAGCGTCATCGACTCGACGCACACGTTGACCACGAGCCCGTTCCGCTCGATCCGCCCGCGGGCGAGGAGGAACGGGGAGCCGCGGACCACCGGGCGGTAGCGCTCGTAGACGTCGGACATCACGACCAGGTTCGCGATGCTCGTCTCGTCCTCCAGGCTCACGAGGACGATTCCCGACGCGGCCTCCGGGCGCTGGCGGACGACCACCATGCCGGCGATCTCGACCGGCGCACGATCCAACATCCGCTGGAGCTTGCGCGCCGTCCGGACCTTCCCGCTCGGGAGCGGACGACCGCCATCGGGTGGCCCCGGACCGAAAGCCCGGGTCGAGGCGTAGTCGGCGGAGATCTCCTCGGCGGCGGTTGCCGCCGGGAGGTCCGGCTCCGGCTCGGGCGGCGCGACGCCCGTGAAGAGATCGCCGCCGTCCGCGCCTTCGACCGAGATCGCGTAGCATGCGCGCATGAGCTCCTGGCGACGAGCCGCTCCGATCCTCGTCCTTCTGTCCTTCCCCGGCGCCGTGGCAACGAAGCCGCGGGCCCGGCCGCCGGCCGTGGCCAAGGACGCTCCGGCGGGCACGACCTACGAGTCCTTCACGCTCCAGTCCGCCGCCATCGCCGAGAGCAAGCTCGGCGACACGGGCGAGGTGAAGCTGCACGTCCTCCTCCCGCCGTCGTACGCGAAGGACCGCGAGCGGCGCTACCCGCTCGTCCTCTTCCTGCCCGGCTACAACGGCAGCCCGCGCCAGGTGGACGAGTGGCTCGAGGCGTTCGACCGCAGTTTCACGGCGCGGCCGGGGGAGGAGCTCGTGCTCGTGGCGGTCGAGGGGCGAAACGTCCTGGGCGGCGCGTTCTACGTGAACTCGCTTGCGACCGGACGGTGGGAGGACTTCGTCGTGGAGGAGGTGGTCCGCGCGGTCGAGGCGCGCTACCGCACGATCCCCGCCGCCGCCTCGCGCGGCCTGTTCGGCTTCTCGATGGGCGGCTTCGGGGCGCTCCGGATCGGGCTCCGGCGGCCGGACGTGTTCGGCGCAGTGTTCGCGACCGCGCCCGGCGTGTTCGCGCCCGGAGGCCTCGCCGAGGCGATGGCCACGTGGTCGGTCCCGCCCTCCTTCAAGTCCGCCTACGGCGCGGCATTCGCGCCGGATCTCGCCGCCCCCAGGCCGTTCGCCCGCACCCCCGACCTCTCGAGCGGGAAGGACGCGGAGGTGGCCGCGCTCTGGGAGGCCGGGTTCGGCGGCTGGCCCGCCCGGATCGACGCCTACCTCGGCCAGCCGGTCCGGCTCGCCCGCATCCGGCTGGAGGTCGGCTCGAATGACGACTACGAGTGGATCGTGAAGGGCACCCGCCACCTCGCCTCGCTCCTCGAGGATCGTGGGCTGCCCGTCGAGTTTGCCGAGGGCACGTACAGGCACGAGATCCCGATGGCGCAGCTCTCGGACTCTGTGGTCCCGTTCTTCCAGGCGAACCTGGTGCGGGAGGAATGAAGGAGACCGAACGTGACGTACCGCGAGGAGTTGATCGAGATCCTGGTCCGATCGGGGGCGCTCCGGTTCGGGGAGTTCACCACCAAGAGCGGACGTCGCTCGCCGTACTTCATCGACACCGGACGGTTCTGCACCGGCGCATGGATCACGTCCGTCGGCCGCTGCTACGCCGCGCTCCTGGCGGAGCGGTTCCGCGGCAGCTTCGACGTGCTGTTCGGTCCGGCGTACAAGGGCATCCCGCTGGCCGTGACGACCGCGGCCCAGCTGCACGCCGATCATGGGATCGACGTCGCCTTCTGCTTCGATCGAAAGGAGCAGAAGGCACACGGAGAGGGCGGGAAGCTCGTCGGCCACGCGCCTCGTCCGGGCGAGCGGGTCCTCGTGGTCGAGGACGTCACGACCGCCGGAACCTCCATCCGCGAGACCTTGCCCCTTCTCCAGCAAGCAGGCGACGTGAAGGTCGTCGGGCTCGTCGTCGCCGTCGATCGGATGGAGCGCGGCGTCGGCGCGAAGCCTGCGCTGATCGAGCTCCAGGAGACCTACGGACTTCGCGCCTTCGCGATCACCAGCATCCTCGACATCGTGCGCCACCTGCACGGCCGCGCCATCGATGGTCGGATCGTCCTCGACGACGCGACGAGGACGCGGATCGAGGCGCACCTCGCGGAGCACGGCCGCGAAGCCACGGGCTGAGATCGACCCGACTCGTCTGCAGCCGCCGGAGCGCCGGAGCCCGATCCCCCGGCGCCGCGGCCACCGAGGTCGCGCCACGCACACCACTCGACGGCGCGCGCGGCACGGGATGGACGCAGCGGGCGCGGCGTTGTCTGAGCTCGGCCACCACGCTCGCGCAGCGAGCGTGAAGTGGCCGAGCGAGTTCGCCGCGCCTCGCCCAGGTGAAGCCGCGTGCCGGTCGCGCGCGGAACGCG
>JAEZXM010000213.1 GCA_023419875.1 Pseudomonadota bacterium
CAGTGACGGAGGATCCGCGACAGGAACTGTCGCGCCCGATCGGACCGGGGCGAGTCGAAGAACTGCGCCGTGGGGGCGTCCTCGACGACGACCCCCTCGTCCATGAAGACCACCCGATGCGCGACCCGCCGTGCGAACCCCATCTCGTGGGTGACGCACATCATGGTCATGCCTTCGCGTGCGAGCTCGACCATGACGTCGAGCACCTCGCCGATGAGCTCGGGATCGAGGGCCGAGGTGGGCTCGTCGATGAGCATGCAGACGGGATCCATCGCGAGCGCCCGGGCGATGGCCACCCGCTGCTGCTGGCCGCCGGAGAGCTCCGCCGGGTGGCGGTCCGCGAAGGAGCGGAGCCCGACGCGCTCCAGGAGCCGCAGCCCGTTCGCCTCCGCCTCGGCGCGGCCGCGGCGGAGCACGCGGACCTGGGCCACCGCGAGGTTCTCGCGGACGGTCATGTGGGGGAAGAGCTCGAAGTGCTGGAACACCATGCCCACCCGGGCGCGGAGGCGGGGGAGGTCGGTCCGCGGGTCGCCGACGGAGATCCCGTCCAGCACGATGGTTCCGCGCTCGAACCGCTCGAGGCCGTTCACGCACTTGAGCAGCGTGGACTTCCCCGAGCCCGAGGGACCGCACACCACCACGACCTCTCCCTTCGCGACCTCGAGCGAACACCCGCGCAGCACCTCGCGTTCGCCGTAGCGCTTGTGCACGTCGCGGACGGAGATCATGCCGCCCTCCCGCGGCGGAGCCGGCGCACCGCCGTCGAGCCCGCGAAGCTGACGAGGAAGTACGCCGCGCCGGCGAACAGGACGAGCTCGACGAGGCGGCCGTCGCGCGTGCCGATCTTGGTCGCCATGCCGAAGAAGTCGCCCAGCGCACTCACGTACACGAGCGAGGTGTCCTGGAAGAGGACGATCCCCTGCGTGAGGAGCAGCGGGATCATGTTGCGGAGCGCCTGCGGGAGGACGACGAGCCGCATCGCCTGGAGCGGGGTGAGCCCGAGGGCCAGGGCCGCGGCGCGCTGACCCCGGGGCACGCTCTGGATGCCGGCCCGGATGATCTCCGCGTAGTAGGCCGCCTCGAAGAGCGCGAAGGCCACCATGGCCGAGACGAGCCGCGTGTCGGCGGCGCGCGGGATCCCGAACGTCCCCTCGAGGAGCGCCGGGACGAGCAGGAAGAACCAGAGCAGCACCATCACCAGCGGGACGGCGCGGAAGAGGTTCACGTACGCCGCCGCCGCCCAGGCCACCGGGCGCACCGGGGAGAGCCGCAGGATCGCGAGCACCGTCCCCCAGACGAGCCCCGCCAGCACGGCGACGGCGGTGATCTGGAGCGTGACCCAGGCCCCCCGCAGGAGGAGCGGGAGCGCGGGCCCGACGGAGCTCCAGTCCAGCTCGTACACGTGTGGTCACTTCCCGGCGCCGAGGAACCCCGGCAGCCGCGCCCGGGCCTCGATGACGCGCATGGCCGCGAGGAGGACGAGGTTCATCGCGACGTAGACGACCGTGACCGCGATGAACGACTCGTAGGGCTGCGCCGTGTAGTCGAGGAGCTGGCGGCCCTGCGCGGCGAGCTCCAGCAGTCCGATGGTGGACGCCACGGCGGAGTTCTTGAACAGGTTGAGCAGCTCCGAGGTGAGCGGCGGCACGATCAGGCGGAACCCGACCGGCAGGAGCACGTGGCGGTACGCCTGCGGCAACGTCAGGCCGAGGGCCAGGGCCGCGGCGCGCTGCCCGCCGGACAGCGCCTCGATCCCGGCGCGCACCTGCTCGCAGATCCGCGCCGCGGTGAAGAGCGCGAGGCAGGTCGCGGACGCGCCGAAGAGCTGCACCCCCGGCGGCGAGCTCTTCAGCCAGGAGCCGACGCCCGAGGGGAGGAGCTCCGGCACGACGAAGTACCAGAGGAAGAGCTGCACGAGCAGCGGGACGTTCCGGAAGACCTCCACGTACGCGGCGGCGAGGAGCCGGAGCCCGCGGTGCGGCACCGTGCGGAGGACCCCGAGCAGCGTCCCCAGGGCGAGCGCCGCGCCCCACGCGACGAGGGAGAGCGCGGCGGTGGTCCGCACGCCCGCGAGGAGCCAGTCGATGTACGTCCCGCCGCCGGCCGGGACGGGCTCGAGGAAGACGTCCCAGCGCCAGGAGTAATGCATGCCCGCCTAGTCCAGCGCCCGGTCGTTCGGGCTCCGGAAGAGCTCCTTCATCTCGTCGCTCAGGGGCAGGTTCAGGTTGAGCCCCCTGGGCGGGATGGGCGAGCGGAACCACTTCTCGTAGAACCGGGCGGCGGTGCCGCCCTTCATGGCGGCGGAGAGCGCGCCGTCCACGACGCGCTTCAGCTCCGGGTCGTCCCTGCGCATCATGCACCCGTACGCCTCGCGCGACTGCGGCGTGCCCACGATGTGCCAGTCCGCCGGGCGGCGCGCCTTGGCCATCTCTCCGGCGAGGAGCGCGTCGTCCATCATGAACGCGACCGCCCGCCCCGTCTCGAGCGTCAGGAACGCCTCGCCGTGGTCCCGCGCGCTCACGACGTTCATCCCCATCTTCTTCTCCTCGTTCATGCGCCGCAGCAACCGCTCGGAGGTGGTCCCGGCGGTGGTGACCACGTTCCTGCCCGCGAGGTCCTCGAAGTCGCGGATGCCCGAGTCCTTGCGCGTGAGGAGCCGGGTGCTGACGACGAAGATCGTCGTCGAGAACGACACCTGCTTCTCGCGCTCCAGGTTGTGGGTGGTCGAGCCGCACTCGAGGTCGATGGTGCCGTTCACGACCAGCGGGATGCGGTTCTGCGAGGTGATGGGGGTGAGCTTCACCGAGAGCTTCGCGAGGCCCAGCTCCTTCTTCACCGCCTCGACCGCGAGCAGCATCAGCTCGTGGGAGTAGCCGATCACCCGCTGCTCGTTGTCGTAGTAGGAGAAGGGGATGGAGGACTCGCGGTGGCCGAGCGAGATGGCGCCGCTCTCCTTCACCTTCCGGAGGGTGCCCTGGAGCTCCTCGGCGCGCGGCCGCGGAGCGGCGAGCGCCACGGCGAGCGCGACCACGACCAAGCGGACCGGCATGTCTCGAGCCTCCCCTGCGAGCGCGTGAGGCCCTGACCCATGTCGTACGCAGGGCGGAAAAGAACCTCCCGTATGGGCCGCCGGGTCGCGCCGCCGCGGGCGCGATCAGCCCCCGTGCTCCGGCGTGCAGGTCGCGGCCACCCACTCGTCCGTGAGCCCCGCGCCCGCGGCGATCTCCCCGAGCTGCGGGCCGCACGAGGGGCGAAGCGTGGCGCGCGCCTCGTCCTCCTCGCCTTTCACCTGGAGCAGCCGGGCGAGGACCGACCGGAGCAGCGCCTCGAGCTTCCCGTCGGGGAAGTCGCGGCGCAGGGTGCTCTCCTCCTCCAGCGCGGCGCGGAGATGGCGCTCGGACTCGGCGAGGTCGCGTGCGGCATAGGCGGAGAGGAGCAGCACGCGGGGATCGCGCGGGAACCGGCGCCGGAGATCCGCGAGCGCCTCGACGTTCCGGTCCGTCCGGACGGCGTCCACGGCCTCGGCCGGGGCGAGGCGCGGCGAAAGAAGGCCCGCCACGAGCTCCGCTCCGAAGCCGCCGACGAGGACGACGAGGGCCACGGCCACGCCGATCCTCCGGAACCGCTGCAGGGGGCCACCCCGTGGCGGGGCCGGAGGTTTCGTCGCGCCGGGAACCGGAACCTCGGGCTGCTGCATCGCGGTCTGGTGCTCCATCCGTCCTCCGTCCGTCGTTACCGCGCCAGCCCTTCGCGGGCGGCCGCCGCACCGGGCGATCCGGCGACGGCCTCGAGGATGCGATAGAGCCCGAACTTGGGGAGCTGCATGTAGCCGGCCCAGGCAGCGGCGGCGAGGACGCCGTCGGTGAGCCAGTCGGTGAACCACTCCGCCGCGAAGCGGACCTCGCGCTCCTCGCGCCCGGCGCCGCAGTCGCGGATCCACCGGCGGTTGTACCGCTCGTGCACCCCGACGGGCGCGGCCATGACGAGCGGCAGGCCCAGCGCCGCGTAGAACACGAGCTCGGAGGGCTTCGTCCAGAGGACATCTGTCCGGGCGATGAGCGCGTTGAACCGGGCGTAGTACTCGGGGAAGCTCCGGGCGAGGAGGATGTCGATGCCGTTCCCGAGGAGCGGCTCCATCCGCGCCCGCTGGATGGCCTCGCGGAACGTCTCCGCCACCTCCGGGCGCACGCCGGCCACGAGCGCGATCCGCACGAACCCCGACTCGAGCGCGCGCCGGAAGCCCGGCAGGAACGCGGCCGCGTACCCGGCCTGTGCCCCGGCGCCGCCGACCGCGAAGGTGAGCTGCGCCGGCTTCCCCTCCTCCTCCCGCGGGAGCGAGCCGAGGAAGTGGACCAGCTCCTCGGGCATCGACCGGCGGAACTCGGCGGAGGGATCGAGCCGCACGATCCGCGCGGCGAGGTTCCGCTTGAGCGTGGTGAGCGACGGGCCGCCGACGAGCTCGTCCGGGAGCGGGAAGCCGGTGAACGTGATCCGCTCCTGCGGCACGCCGTAGGCCTGGAGCCGGCGTGCGGCGCGGCGGGTGGGCACGAGGTAGCGGATGCGCGTCTCGCGCGGGCGCACCGGGGCCCAGACGCGGTTCAGGTCGGTGTCGGTGACGACGCAGAAGATCCGCTCCAACCCGGCGCGGTCGGCGACGATCGCCGGCGAGTAGAACGTGGTGAGGAGCGGGGCGCCCGTCGCGCGGAGGTGCTCCACGAGCCCCTGGCCCAGGTTCCGGCGGATGAGCCGCTCCAGCGTGAGCACGCCGCTCGTCGGCGCCGAGAGATCCCGGTACGGGTGGAGCCTGGGGATGTTCGTCGTCCAGTCGAGCAGCAGCCGGAGCGGCGAGCCCACGATCGGCACCTGCGACATCCGCGAGACGATCTCGTACGCGCGACGCACCCGTCGCCAGAGTTTCTGCTCCTCCTCGGCGACGATGGGGGGGCGATCGACGTGAAGCACCTGGGAGCCGAGCCGCTCGGCGAGCGGCATCGCGGCGCGCAGGTGGCCGTACCCCATCTCGACCGCGACGACTGCCGGCCTGTCCGGGCTGAGGGTCTCGTGGAGCATCGGGCGGTCCGCCGCCCCGTAGCCTAAACGACCGCCCGGCAGTCCGCGAGGGCCATCCGAGCGGCGCGCCGACCGGGGTTCACACCTGGGCGGCCACCGCCTCCTCCGCGCCGTCCTCGGGCGAGGTGAGGTAGGTGCCGCGGAGCACGCGCAGGCGGTGCCCCCGCCACTCCACCTCGTCCGTGAGGAACCCCGCGAGGAGCGCCGCGCCGAAGACCAGGTCCTTCGCGGGGACGAGCAGGAGCTGCCTCAGGGGGAACCCGCCGTCCCGGAGCGCCCGGGCCGCCGCTCCGTCCAGGGCGATCTTGGCCGCGCACACGGCGGTGAACGCGAGCAGCGCGTCCCCGCCCGGCGCCGCCGACAGGGCGGCGAGGGCGAGGAGGACGGGGTTGAGAAAGAGCTGGGCGGAATACGCGGGGCCGCCCACGAGCTTGCGCTGGAGCACGCTCCAGCGCGCGTACCGCGCGAAGAAGTCCCGGACCCGCCGGTCCTGGTTCACGTTCACGACAGCGCGACGGGCGACCACGATCCGCTTCCCGAGCCGGGTGCGGATCCACGACCCGAGGACCTGGTCCTCGGCGAGGACGTCCTTCACGGCCTCGAACCCGCCCAGCCGCACGAGGTCGGCGCGCCACATCGCCATCGACTTCCCGACCACGATCTCGCGGCGCACGAGGCGATGGCAGGCGACGATCGCCGGGCCCACCGAGCCCGCCAGGTGGAGGTTCTCGAAGAGCGACCCGAGCCTCCGCTCGCCCGCGCCGCACACCGGGTGCGTGACGAGGCCGACCGACGGATCGCTCATCGCAGCCGCGATCCCGGCGAGGTAGTCGGGGGCGACGCGGACGTTGGAGTCGGAGACGACGAGGAGCGGGAACGACGCCGCCCGGGCGAGGCCCACGAGCTGGTTCACCTTCGGGTTCCGGCCCGGCTCGTGCCGCTGGAGGAGGACCCGCATCCGGTCGGGCCAGCGCTTCACCGCCGCCCGTGCCACGGCGAACGCCGGATCGCGCGTGCTCCGCACCCCGAGGAGCACCTCGTATCGCGGGTACGAGAGGGCGGCGAAGGAGGCGAGGTTCTCCTCGAGGCCCTCGTCCACGCCGCACAGCGGCTTCAGGATCGAGATCGCCGGGAGAACTTCGGGAGGTTCCGAGGGGAGCGCGTCCGCGCGGCGAAGGTGGAGGCGCAGGGAGACGAGCTGGGCCAGGAGCGCGGCGAGGCCGATGGCCGACAGCGCGAACAGGAGCGAGCCGAACCAAGCAATTGAGCCCATGCGGTCGCCTCGATCCCCCCTTCCGCCTCGTACGGCCTGCCGCACAACGCCGTCAGGATCCGATGTCCCCGCTTCAATTGAATCGCGATCATGTGACAGTTCCGCACGGAACTCATCCCCCGAACGTTGGTGGGATGCGCGCATACGCGCAGCTCAGGCGAAGGGATCCGAGGCCATCCTGTGACTTCCCGATGACAGGCGGAACGTAGTCTCGGCCCACCGCGCCCCTCATTTTCCGCGCGCACAGGAGC
>JAEZXM010000298.1 GCA_023419875.1 Pseudomonadota bacterium
GACGTGCAACGATGCCTGCCGCGTCCGGACCCCCGGCCGCGGCGCACCGCGGGCGCGGCGCGCCGGGGAGAGGACCGCAGGTGGCGATCTCGTCGAGCGGTTGCGGTGCTGGGTGTCCTGATCTGCGGTGCGAGCTGCGAACGATCGGGAGGCGGGCCGGTCCCGCCGCCGGCCTCCCGGCTCCTCATGATCGACGGCGAGCACGTGGAGCGGGTGCGTGAGAGCCTCGGTCGAGGCGAGCCGCGGTTCAGGAGCGCGCTGGCCGCGCTCGAAGAGGACGCGAACCGCGCCCTGCGCCTCGCGCCGGTGTCCGTCATGGACAAGGACGTCACGCCGCCGAGCGGCGACAAGCACGACTACATGAGCCAGGCGCCGTACTACTGGCCGGACCCCTCCCAGCCGGACGGCAGACCGTACATCCGCAGGGACGGCGAGCGGAACCCCGAGATCGATCGGATCACCGACCGAGAGAACCTCGAGCGGCTCGAGCGCGCCGTGTCCGCGCTCGCGCTCGCCTTTCACCTCACGGGCCGGCAGGAGTACGCGGAGCACGCGGCGCGACTCGTTCGGACGTGGTTCCTCGATGCCGCGACGCGGATGAACCCCCATCTTCGTTACGGGCAGGGGATTCCCGGCCGCGCGGACGGGCGCACGGCCGGGCTCATCGAGACGAGGTTCCTTCCGGGCATCCTCGACGGCGTGACGCTTCTGCAAGGCTCGTCGGCGTGGACCGCCGCGGATGGCGAGGAGCTCGAGGAGTGGATGCGCGCATATCTGGAGTGGCTGCTCGAGAGTCCGCACGGACGGGATGCGTCCCGGAGGGGCAACAACCAGGAGAGCTGGTACGACGTACAGGTGGTCGCGCTCGCGCTCCATGCTGGAGATGCCGATGTCGCGCGCGAGACGATCGCGGAATCACGGGCTGACATCGACGGCGAGATCACGCCCGACGGAAGGCAGCCGCGCGAGCTCGAACGAACGCGCGCTTGGGACTACAGCATCTTCAACCTGACCGCGCTCATGCATCTCGCCTTCATCGGCGAACGCGTGGGCGTGGACCTGTGGGACCATCGTGGCGCCGACGGGAGCAGCCTGCGGAACGCCCTCGAGTACCTGATCCCGTTCGCGACCGGCGAGGAGCACTTCCCGCACGAGCAGATCACCGAGTTCCGTCCCTCCGCGCTCCATTCGGTCCTTCGGCGCGCGGCCGCCGGATGGAACGTGCCGAGATACCGCGAACTCGCGCATCAGATCGGGGGCGGGTCTCCCCGGCTGGAGCTGACGCTCCCGTGATGGCGCGGAGGCTGAGGTGAAGGCGCAACGCTGCGACATCGCCATCATCGGGGGCGGCCTCGGGGCGTGCGCCGCGGCGCTCGCGGCGGCGCGGCGTGGGCTCCGGGTCGTCCTCACCGAGGAGACGCCCTGGCTCGGAGGACAGCTCACGAGCGAGGCGGTCCCTCCCGACGAGCACCCGTGGATCGAGGAGCGCGGATCGAGCGCGAGTTATCGCGCGCTCCGCCGCGGCATCCGGGACTACTACCGCGCCCACCTGCCGCTCACCCCCGCCGCGCGCGCCCGGCCGGACTTGAATCCGGGGAACGGGTGGGTGAGCCGCCTCTGCCACGATCCGCGGATCGCGGTGGCCGTGCTGGACGCGCTGACGATGCCGCACCGGGTGAACGGCCGGCTCGTCGTCCTCCAGCCGGCGCTGCCGATCTCCGCGTCGACGCACGCCGATCGCGTGACCGGCGTCCTCGTGCGAAGCCTGGAGAACGGCGAGGACGTCGCCATCGAGGCGCCCTACTTCCTCGACGGCACTCCGCTGGGAGACCTCCTCGCGCTCGCCGGCGTCGAGCACGTGATCGGCGCCGAGGCGCGCAGCGAGACGGGCGAGCCGCACGCGGCGGAGCGGGCCGATCCCCGGGACCAGCAAGCCGTGAGCGTCTGCTTCGCGCTCGAGCACCTTCCCGGCGAGGACCACACGATCGAGAGACCGGCGGAGTACGGCCGCTGGCGCGCCCTCCAGGCGCCGGGGTGGCCCGGCCCGCTGCTCGGCTGGACGACCCCGATGCCCGAGACGCACGAGCCGCTCTCGCGCCCGCTGTTCGGGGCGGAGGGCGTGCGGTCGCTCTGGACCTTCCGGCGGATCCTCGATCGGGCGAACTTCAGCGACGGCTTCGCGCGGAGCGACGTCACGATCGTCAACTGGCCCCAGAACGACTACTGGTTCGGCGCCCTCGCCGGCGTGGACGCGGAGGAGCGCGCCCGCCACGTGGCCTCGGCGCGGCAGCTCAGCCTGAGCGTCCTCCACTGGCTCCAGACCGAGGCGCCGCGCCCGGACGGAGGCGCCGGGTACCCCGGCCTCCGGCTGCGCGGGGACGTGGTCGGCGGGACCCGCGACGGCCTCGCGCTCGCGCCGTACGTCCGCGAGAGCCGGCGGATCCTGGCCGAGCGCACCGTGCTCGAGCAGCACGTCGCGCACCCGCTCCGGCCCGAGGGGCCCGAGCGGTTCGACGACGCCGTCGGCGTGGGCTGCTACCGCATCGACCTCCACCCGACCGCGACCGGCAGCGGCTACCTCGATCTCGGCTGCTGGCCCTTCCAGATCCCCCTCGGCGCCCTCGTCCCGGTGCGGATCGAGAACCTGCTCCCCGCGGGCAAGTGCCTCGGGGTGACCCACGTCACCAATGGTGCATTCCGCGTCCACCACGTCGAGTGGGGCGTGGGAGAGGCGGCTGGCCTGCTGGCGGCGTTCTGCCTCGACCGCAGCGTCTCGCCGAGGGCGGTCCGGAGCCGGCCGGCGCTCCTCGCGGATCTCCAGGCCCTGCTGCGATCCGAGGGCGTCGAGCTGTCCTGGAGCTCCCTTGCTCCGGTCTGAGGTGACCATGCAACGCGACGGACGACCCTACCGCATCGGGATCTCGGGCTCGTACGGCGGGCTCAACCTCGGCGACGAGGCGATCCTGGAGGGCATCCTGGGGCGGATCCGCGCGACGATCGACGCGGAGGTCACCGTGTTCTCACGGAACCCATCGGACACCGAGGCCACGCACCGGGTCGAGCGGGTGGTCGGCCCGCGGTCACTCACCCGGCGCGAGATCGCGCCCGAGATCCGTGGGCTCGATCTCTTCATCCTCGGCGGGGGCGGGATCCTCTACGACGGCGAGGGGGAGACCTACCTGCGCGAGGTGAACCTCGCGCACGAGCTGGGCGTGCCCGTGCTCCTCTACGCCGTCAGCGCGGGCCCGCTCGCGACCTCGTCGACGCGGCGGGCGGTGCGCGAGGCGCTGAACGTGCCCGGGACGGCGATCACCGTGCGAGACCGGCTCGGCCTGCGCCTGCTCGAGGACGTCGGCGTCACCCAGGACATCCTTCTCACCGCCGATCCGGCCCTGCTGCTCGAGCCCGCGGAGTTCCCGGAGGAGGCGCTGCGCGCCGAGGGCGTCGCGCTCGACCGGCCGCTGGTGGGCTTCTCCGTGCGGGAGCCCGGGCCGGCGGCGCCGGACCTCGACCCCGACGAGTACTACGCGCTCCTCGCCAACGCCGCGGACTTCATCGTCGAGCGGTACGACGCCGAGGTCGTGTTCGTGCCGATGGAGAAGTCGGACGTCCAGCACAGCCACGGCGTGGTGGCGCACATGCAGAACTCCGAGCGGGCGGAGATCATCCGGCGGCGCTACAGCCCCCGCCAGATCCTCGGCCTCATGGGCCGGTTCGAGTTCGCCGTGGGCATGCGCCTCCACTTCCTCATCTTCGCAACCCTGCGCGCGACGCCGTTCACCGCGCTCCCGTACGCCTCGAAGGTGGCCGGCTTGATGGAAGACCTGGGCCTGGAGATCCCGCCGCTCGCGAGCACGGGCATCGGCCCGCTGATCGCGCGCATCGATCGCAAGTGGGACGAGCGCAAGGAGATCCGCGCCCGGATCGAGCCGCGCCGGGCCGAGCTCCGGACGCGAGCGGCGCGGACCCACGACCTCGTGCTCTCGATCCTCGAGGGCCGACCCGGTGCCGCCCCGGCCGACCCGGGCGAGCCTCCCCCCGCCCCTCACTGACCGGCGCGCGTTCCCCCGCCGCGCCGCGCGTACCGCTGCGCGAGCACGCTGCCCACGAGCAGCTGCAGCTGGTGGTAGACCATGATGGGCAGGACGATGAAGCCGAGCCCGGGGTGGTCGCCGAAGAGCAGGCGCGCCATCGGGATCCCCGAGGCGAGGGTCTTCTTCGAGCCACAGAACACGGTGGCGATCTCGTCCTCCACCTCGAACCGGAGCAGCCTCGAGGTCCGGCGCGTGAGCGAGAGGACCACGGCGAGGAGGAGCGCCGCGCCGGCGATCGTGAGCGCGATCGCCCGGAACCCGTACCGGCTCCAGAGCCCCGCGGACACGGACCCCGAGAAGGAGAGATAGACGAGCGCCAGGATGACGCCGCGGTCGAGCAGGTCGGTGAAGCGGCGATACCTCTCGAACCAGGCGCCGGCGATCGGCCGCGCGAGCTGCCCCAGCAGGAAGGGCAGGAGGAGCAGGCCGGCGATCTCCAGGATCGCCCGGCCGAGCGGCAGCTCTCCCGCGGCCACGCCCCCCGCGCGCACCAGGAGCGGCGTGAGGAACACGCCGAGCAGGCTGGAGAGCGACGCATTGAACGCGGCGGCGGCGACGTTGCCGCGCGCGACGCCGGTCAGCGCCACCGACGAGGAGATCGTGGACGGCAGCGCCGCGAGGTAGAGGAACCCGAGCAGGAGATCCGGGGGGAGGTGGCGGCCCGCGCCGGCCCGGGCGGCCCACCACAGGAGCGGGAACACCCCGAAGGTGAACCCCTGCACGACCGCGTGCACCTTCCAGCGCGAGAGCCCGGCACGGAGCCCCTCCGTCGAGAGCCCCACGCCGTGCAGGAAGAAGACGACGAAGATCCCCCCGTTGACCGTCAGCCCGACCCACGACACCCCTCCGCCCGCGGGCGCGGGCGCGAGGAAGGCCAGGGCGACCGCGGCCGCCATCCCGAGCGGGAAGGCCTGCCTGCGGAAGACGGTCAGGAGCGGGCCGGGCACGATCGTCGGACTCGGCCCTCCCCTGAGGGCCAGGCCCGCATGCTACGCCCGGAGCTGCGCGGACGCAGCGCGCTCGATCGACTCCGGCTGCGAGAGCACCGCCACGATCCGGAGCCGGCGCGTCCCGCCCTCCGGCACCGGCCAGTCGATGGTCTCGCCCACCGCGAGGCCGAGGAGCGCCGTCCCCTCGGACGACAGGACCGAGATCCGGTCGCTCTCGCCGTTCGCGGCCGGCGGATAGACGAGCAGCACCTCGCGCCGGGTGCCCGACTCGTCCTCGAAGACGATCCTCGAGTTCATCGTCACGATGTCGACCGGGACCTGCTCCGCGGAGACGACCTTCGCCCGATCGAGCTCGGCCCGGAGCCGGGCGGCGGCGTCCGCGTCGCCTCCGTACGAGTGGATCTCGACCAGCGCCCGCAGGAGGTGCATGTCTCTCGTGGTCACGACCATGGCGGCCCTCGCGCACCGACGGTGACTCCGGCGGCGACACGTCAATGTGAGGTCGGTCTTCCAGGACGGCCGGGGATACGGGGAGGCGGGCACCGCCGCGGGTGCCCGCCTCCCCGCCGCACGTCAATCGGGCTCCTCGCCCTCCGCCGCGTGGCGGCTCACGGCGGCGATCCGGAAGGTGCCGGTGCGGCCGTTCGGCAGGGGCCAGTCGATCGACTCCCCGACGCCCAGCCCGAGGAGCGCCGCCCCCACCGGCGCCAGGATGGAGACCCGGCCCTGCGAGGGATCCGCGTCGCGCGGCTCGCAGAGCGTGATCTGCCGTGTGCGCCCGGTGTCGCCGTCCTCGAAGGCGACGCGCGACCCCAGGGTCACGATCTCGGGAGGGACCGCGCCCTGTGGGACGACGATCGCCCGGTCGAGCTCGGCGCCGAGACGCTCGGCCGCCTCCTCGTCCCGGCCGAACAGGTTCGACTCCACGACCGCCCGGAGGCGCTCCAGGTCGGCCTTCCCGATGATGATCGAGGGCTCGCGCGGAAGCGCGGCCTCGCGGGTCCGTTCGCGGTGCAGGTTCATCATGTCGTGCTCTCCTTTCTGCGGCGTGCGCCGCGTTTCAGTAGCGGAGGATGGCTGCGATGGGGACCTCGGTGGGCATGCGCTCCGGCGCGATCTCCACGACGTCCCCGCCCTTCACGAGCGTCAGCTCGCAGAGGTCGTCGATGAGGTCGGAGTCCCCGGGCTCGAGGTCCTCCTCGCCGGCGCGGAGGACGAACGTGCCGAGCTCCGCGTCCATCCGGCCCCAGAGGTGCGCGCCCTCGCGGTGGAGGAGCAGCCGCACCCTTCCGTCCCCGGCTGCGGCGATCACCTCCGCGAGCACGTCCGTCGCCATCCCGGCCCCGCGGAACGAGAGCCAGTGCGTCGCGGCCGCGCGCTCGATCTCCGCCTGCTCCGCGCAGACCAGCGGCCAGGCGCGCGCGTGCAGCTCGCGCTCCGGAAGCCGCTCCGCGTTCCCCTCGATCCCCTTCTCGAGGATGCGAGAATAGCCGCTCACCGTCCGGTACAGCGCCTGGTGCTCCCGCACGCCGGCGAGGACCAGCGGGGCCTCGGACGGCCGCAGGCGGGCCGTGACCACGGCATCGAGCTCCGCGAACCACCGGCGCCTGCGCGCCTTGCGAGCGTGCTCCGCGTCCTTCCCGCCGCGCCGCTCGGCGGCCCGACCCGCAGCGGTCGAGCCGTGGACGCCGACGTATCGCTCCTTCTGCGGCTCGGGCGGGCCCCCGGCGAGCCGTGCGGGGATCGTCTCCGCGGTCACGTCCACGAGGCCCTCCGCGCCGCCCTCGAGCAGGCGGACGGATCGGTCCGCCAGGGCGAGCACGAAGAAGTGCTGATTGCGATCCAGATAGGCGACGAGCGGCTTGGTGTGGAACGTGGGGGCGACGACGGCGAGGTCCGGGACCTCCACCGGAAGGTCGAAGCTCACGTTCACGTCGGGCGAACGCAGGAGTGCGATGCCGCGCCCGTTCGGCGGCCAGCGCTCGCGCACCCGCTCGGCGACGGGCACGAGGAGCTGTTCGATCTCCTCCGGCTCGTGCGCGCGGGCGAGGCGGCGGGCCGCCTCCCGCAAGAGGTTGCGGAGACGGACCTTGTCGGCCGGCCCACCGGGCCACACGGGGTCGGTGGTCATGTACACGGAGACGCAGGGAGACCCGCGGTGCTCCACGAGCTTCCGCACCTCGCCGGTCGTGACGTTCATCATGGTTCGACTCCCTTCGATGGCTGGGGGTGGACGGAACGAGGGCGCACGGATCCGGCGCGAGGCCGGGGGCCTCGCCGGTGCTGCGCGCAGGAGAAGGTCGTGAGAACGGCGCTCCGGTCGCTGGTCAGCCGCGGTCCGGAGCGCCCGTGCCAAGGAAGGCCGAGGCCCGGGCGAGCGGGCACGAGTGCGGCGCCGGATTCCGGCGGCTCCTCGGAGCGCTCGAGCGCAGGCTGTAGCGGCACCTCATCATGGCAGGCTCAAGGTAACCCTCCAGGTGGAACCTGGCAACCCGGGCAAACGGGGCGCGGAGCGTGACCGGTCCATAGTTCACCGTGGGGCAATGCTCCTGCTCCCGGGCTCCGGCAGCGCGGCCTCCGGCCCGCACGCCTGGACTTCCCCTCCTTGGTCCTTATGTTGGGCCGGCGCCCCACGCCGCCCTCGACCGAGCCGCGGCCGCGCACGATCCGACGACTCGCAGCAGCGCCCGCTCCCGGCAAATCGACGGGCAGCGCCCGTTCACCCTCAGCCGCACGAAAGGAGGACACCGTGGTCTTCTCGAGCATTCACCGTCAGGCACTGGCCGCCAGGGGCATGGCCCGGCGCCTCCGCGCGCGCGCCGCGCTCCTCGCGGACGTGAGCCGCTCGCTCACGGTCGTCGGCCTCTACGCCGCCGCCCTCGGCTCCGCGCTCGCCGGGTTCTCGGTCGCCCTGAGCGCCTCGGCGATCCCGCTGGCGCTGGCGGCGTGGGCTGCCCTGGAGGCACGGCATCACCAGCGCCGCGCCCGCATGCACGACCAGCGCGTCGAGCAGCTTCTCGCGACCCGGCGGACCAGGACCCCCCCCAGCCGGCCCGCGCCCCGGCTGCAGGGTCAGGACCCCGCGGCGAGGACCAGCGCGGCCACCGTGAAGTAGATGACGAGCCCGGTGACGTCCACGAGCGTGGCCACGAACGGGCCGGAGGCGATGGCCGGGTCGCGCCGCAGCGCCCGGAAGGCGAACGGCAGGAGCGAGCCCGCGACCGCGCCGAAGGCGACCACGCCGACGAGGCTCAGGCCGATGGTGGTCGCGAGGCGCAGCGCGTGCTCGCCGTATACCGGGCGCACCGCCTGCCAGAGAACGATCCGGAGGAAGCCAAGGGCGCCGAGCAGCGCCCCGAGCACGAGCCCGGTCACGACCTCCCGGCGGGCGACCGCCCACCAGTGGCGAAGGCGGACCTCGCCCAGGGCCATCGCGCGGACGACGAGGGTGGACGCCTGCGCGCCGGAGTTCCCGCCGCTCGAGATGATGAGCGGCACGAACAGGGCCAGCACCACGGTGCGGGCGATCAGGTCCTCGTAGAAGGCCATCGCCGTGGCGGTGAAGAGCTCGCCCACGAACAGCACCGCGAGCCAGCCGCCGCGCTTCCGCACCATCGTGCCGAGCCCGACCTCGAGGTACGGGGCCCCCAGGCTCTCCACCGCGCCCGCCTTCTGGGCGTCCTCGGTCGCCTCCTCCTCGACCACGTCGATGGCGTCGTCCATGGTGACGATGCCCCGGAGGCGCCGCTCCCCGTCCACCACCGGCAGGGCGAGGAGGCCGTGCTCGCGGAACGCCCGCCCGACCGCTTCCTGGTCCTCGCCCTCGGCCAGCGTCACGACGTCGGTGCGCATCACGTCGCGGATGAGCGCGCGCTCGGAGGCGAGGAAGAGCTCGCGGAAGCTCACCACCCCGAGGAGCCGCTGCGCGTCGTCGATGACGTACACGTAATAGATGGTCTCGAGCCGCTCGCGCGCGAGGTGCCGCAGGTACCGGATCGCCTCGTCGACCGTCATGTCGGGACGGAGCGTCGCGTACCGGGGGCTCATGAGCCCGCCGGCCACGTCCTCCGCGTAGACGAGGAGCGCGCGCACCTCCGCCCGGCTCGCCTCGTCGAGCGCTTCGAGCAGCGACTCGCGCTCGTCCTCCGGGACCTCCTGCGCCAGGTCGGCCACGTCGTCGGGCGGCAGCAGGCGGATCCACGCGCGCCGCTCCTCCGGGCGGAAGGTGTGGAGGAGGGCCGCCTGCTCGCGCGCCGACCGCGCGAGGAAGAGCTCCTCCCGCTCCACCCGAGGAAGGAGCCGGAATCTCCGCACCCGCTCCGTCTGCGGGAGCGCCGGCCACTCCTCGGCGAGCTCCTCGGCGGTCAACAGCGGCTCAGTCCGCATGGTACCCCCTCGATCGAAACGCTCGGGGCGGGCGCCGTCGACCGGACGCCCGCCCCGGAACCTACTCACCCGCGGTTACCAGACGTAGATGCTCGCCCACGCGTAGCTGCCGGCGGTGGCCGAGAAGTACGTGTAGCCGTCCGACCACTTCGGGAGCGGGAACGGTCCCGCGCCACACGTGGCCGTCGCCGCGCCGCCGTTCACGCTCACCGTCCGGCCGGCGAAGTTGGAGCAGCCCCAGCCATTCACCGTCTGGCTCGTCCGGTAGCAGACCGCGCCGGTGGTGTTGAAGTTGTTGGTGGTGCTCGTGAACGTGATCGGGTTGGCGCAGGGGGTGGTCGTGCTCACCGGATCGAAGGTGGCGGTCACGAGCACCGACGCGTTCATGGTGACGACGCAGGTCGTGGCCGTGCCGGTGCACGCGCCGCTCCAGCCCGTGAACGTCGAGCCGGAGGCGGGCGTCGCGGTCAGGGTCACCGCCGTGCCCGCTTGGTAGATGGCGCTGCACGACGAGCCGCAGTTGATCCCCGTCGGGATGGAGCCGACCGTGCCGCTGCCCGACCC
The DNA here is from genome assembly GCA_023419875.1 of Pseudomonadota bacterium. Classification (GTDB taxonomy): domain Bacteria; phylum Myxococcota; class Myxococcia; order Myxococcales; family Anaeromyxobacteraceae; genus Anaeromyxobacter. Next base: position 9,995 of record JAEZXM010000298.1, read on the forward strand.
CGCCTTCGTGACCGTCAGCGCGATGTCGTTCGCGATGGCGGTGAAGGTGACGACGATCGTCTGGTCGGCGTTCAAGGTGATCGGGCAGGTCGGGCCGCCCGAGCAGGACGACCAGCCCCCGAACACCGAGCCGGACGCGGGCACGGCATCGACCGTCACCACCGTCCCGGCCGCGAACGTCGCCGTCGTCCCGCTGCAGCTCGTCCCGCAGCTGATGCCGCCCGGTGTCCCGGTGACGGTGCCCTGGCCGGTGCCGGACTTGACGATCGTGAGGGTGTAGGTCTGAACGGGGGCGAACGTCCCCCAGACCTGGAAGTCGTACAGCGAGTATCCGGAGAACGAGGACGAGCGGGCGGTGCCGTACATCCGGACGTAGCGGCCGGCGCCGTTGACCGTCAGCGTCTGGGTTCCGCCGGTGCCCGCCGTGGTCGAGTAGATGCTCGTCCAGGTCGTCCCGTCGTCGGACACCTGGATCTGGAAGGAGCGCCCGTAGGTCGACGCCCAGCGCAGGACCACCCGGTCGATCGTCGCCCGCTGACCGAGATCGACGCGGATCCACTGCGGGTTGGAGTTCTGGCTCGCCCAGCGCGTCGTGGTGCTCGCGTCCACCGCGTTGCTCGCCGGGTACGAGCTGCTCTGCGTGGAGGACGCGGTCGCCGGCTTGCCTTGCGACAGGAGCGTGCTCGTGGGCGCGACGATGAAGGTCGCCGTGACCGACATCGACGTGGACATGGTCAGCGTGCACGTCGTCGCCGTCCCGGTGCACGCGCCGCCCCAGCCGGCGAAGGCGGAACCGGACGCGGGGACGGCGGTCAGCGTCACCACGGTGCCCACGGGGAAGGTCTTGCATCCGGGGCCGCAATCCCCGCCGGGCGGGTTGGTGGTGATCGTGCCGACGGCGGCGCCCAGGAGGCCCATGGTGAGGTTGACGCTCGGGGCGACCGGATCGAACCTCGCGTCCACCGTCTTGTTGCCGGACGGTGAAACGGTGCAGGTCGGGGCCGTGCCGGTGCACGCGCCCGACCAGCCCGCGAACGCCGATCCCGCGCTCGCCGTCGCCGTGAGCACGATGGCCACATCGCCGGGAAGCGTCGCGCTGCAGGTCGTGCCGCAGTTGATGATTCCGGCGGCATCGGCCACCGAGCCGGTGCCCGCGCCGGACCGCGTCACCGTGAGGTTCCACGGCGGCGGCAGCTGGATGTAGGTCGCGGTCACCGAGCGCACGCCGCTCATGGTCACGGCGCAGGTGGAGGCGGTACCGCTGCAGTCGCCGGTCCAGCCGCCGAAGGCAGCGCCGGCGACGGCGGCCGCGGAGAGGGTCACGACCGTACCGGTGGTGAAGCTCGCGGCGCACGCGGCCCCGCAGCTGATCCCCGCGGGCGTCGAGGTGACGGTGCCGGTGACCTGCCCCATCTTCGAGACGGTCAGGGTCTGCGTCGTCGGGGTCCCGTTGGTCACCTGGAACGATCCCGTGAGCCGGATGTCACGCGAGGACGAGCCGACCATCACCTGGAACGCGCCGACCGCCGGGACCCAGCCGTTGCTCCAGTAGCGATAGGAGTCCGGCGCGAGCGTCATGGACACCCGCTGCGTCTGCCCGGCGTTGAGGCTCACCTTCTGGAAACCCCGGAGCACCTTGGGCGGCTCGCCCGCCGCCGCCGGGAATCCGAGGTAGACCTGGACCACCTCGGCGCCGGCGCGCGAGCCGGTGTTGGTGAGGTCGAGCGAGACCGTGACGCCCTCGTTCGCCTGCGCGTTCACGGTGGGTGTGACGCTCAGGTTCGCATAGCCGAAGGTCGTGTAGGAGAGGCCGTGGCCGAAGGCGAAGAGCGGCGTGATGTTGCGGGCGTCGAAGTGGCGATACCCGACGAAGAGGCCTTCCCGGTAGTAGACGTTGGTGCCGTTCCCGGGGAAGAGCTCGGTGACGTTCCCGTAGACGCTGCTCCGCGTCGGGAAGTCGTCGAGGCTGGCGCCGAACGTGATCGGCAGCTTGCCCGAGGGGTTCACGTCGCCGAAGAGCACCCGCGCGATCGCCGGCGCCTGCATCTCGCCGAGGAGGCCGCCCCAGAGGATCGCGCGGACGTTGCCCGCCCACGGCATCGTCATCTGGCCGGGGGAGATGACCACCACGACCGTCGGCGTGCCGGTGGCCGCGACCCGCGTCGCGAGCGCGTCGGAGTTCGCGCTGGAGAACGATCGGGCCGCGCCGAAGTTGAGGCCGCCGCGGTCGCCGCCGTCCCCGTACCCCTCCATCGAGGTCGCGCAGAGGACGACGACCGCCGCCGCCTTGCCGTTCGCCGCCGCGACCGCGGCGTCGATGTTGGCCTCGGTGCCGGAGGCGAGCGAGCCGACCGAGACGCCGAGCGCGTTCGCGATCGCCTGGCGCGGGGTCATGATCGACTTGCCGGTGGTGAGCCCCTCGGCGGAGCCCTTGCCCTGGAAGACGTGGTTCGTCTCGGCGCACTGGCCGAGGACGGCGACGTTCGGGTTGGTCTTCGAGAGCGGCAGGAGCGCGGCCGTGTTCTTGAGGAGCACGATCGACTGCTCGGCGGTCCGCTGGGCGGTCTCCCGGTTCGCGGCGGTGGACACGACGCGGGTCTCGACGCCCTGCGCCTTGGTCACCTTCGCGGTCGGGACGTCGTCGAGGTTGGTGATGAGGTGCGCGAACACGATCCGGCGCGCCATCTCGCGGGCGGTGGCGTCGGTGATCTGGCCGTCGAGGTTCAGGAACCAGAGGTTGTTGTTCATCTCCACGTCGAGCCCGGCGTTGGCCGCCTTGGCGCCCGAGTGCGTCGCGCCCCAGTCGGAGAGGACGAAGCCGCGGAAGCCGAGCTCGCCCTTGAGGAGCGTCTTCAGCACGTACGAGTTCTCGCAAGCGAAGTCCGAGCCGGTGGGCGTGGCGATCCGGTTGTACGAGCACATGAACGCGCCCGCGCCGGCGTCGACCGCGGCCTTGAACGGCGCGAGGTAGATCTCGTGCTGCGTCCGGTCGTCCACGTTCACGATGATCGAGTCGCGGTTCGTCTCCTGGTCGTTGTCCACGTAGTGCTTGGCGGTGGCGATGATGTTGTTCTGCTGGATGCCGGTCACCGCCGAGGCGGCGAGCTGCGCCGAGAGATACGGGTCCTCGCTGAAGCTCTCGAAGTTCCGGCCGCCGCGCGGGTCGCGGACGATCTGCATGGTCGGGCTGAGCGAGAGGTTCGCGCCCTTCGCCTTCTTCTCCGCGCCCTGCGCCGCGTACATCGCGACCGCCTGGTCCGGGTCCCAGCTCGCTGCCACGCCGAGCGGCGCCGGGAAGATGGTGCAGCCCTGGAGCGAGGCGCCGCAGGTCACGGGGCCGTCGAGGAGGCGCAGCTCGCGGATCTTGAGCCGGCTCTCGAAGTCGGGCGTGGAGAGCATCACGCCGTTCATGAAGCTGAGCGGATCCTGCGACCAGGTCCACCAGTCGGTGGTGAGCCGGACCGAGTGGAACATGTCGTACACCGCGGCCCGGTTGCTCGCGTACATGTCGTCGGCGATCGTCTGGGCCTGCGCCCAGGCGGCCTCGATCTCCGCGCGCGGCTTCACCAGGGTTGCGGACGCGACCGCGTCACTGGTGGTGACGGGGGCGGGCGCACCCTCCCCTGGTGCGCAGGAGAGGGACAGGGCGGCCAGGAAGGCGAACGGGATCGACTCGAGGGCACGGCGACGCCGGCCCAAGGTGCCAAGGATTGTCGTCATCGCTCTCTCCACGGGGTACTCGCGCCGTCGAGAGAGAACGGCGCGAGGCGCCATTGCAGCGTGAGCCGGAGACCTTACGCCATACCGCTCGGTCGGTGAAGTCGATCCTCGGCGCAAGCGTTTGCGCCGCGGCCCTCGCAAAGCCCGGGCCACCGCCTCCCCAGGCCAGGTGTTTAGCTTGAAACCGTATGCACGAATCGATCTGGCCCGGTCGCGAGGAGCCGCTCGGCGCCACCCCCTTCGAGGACGGGGTCAACTTCGCGGTCTACTCCAAGTCCGCGGATCGCGTCGAGGTCTGCCTGTTCGACCCCCAGGAGCCCGCCCGCGAGATCTCGCGGATCCGCCTCCAGGAAAGGACCGCCCGGGTCTGGCACGGCTTCGTCCCGGGGCTCGCGCCCGGAGCGCTCTACGGCTTTCGCGCCTGGGGGCCGTACGACCCCGCAAAGGGGCTGCGGTTCAACGGGAACAAGCTGCTCGTCGATCCTTACGCCCGCGCGCTCACGGGCGAGGTGGACTTCCGGCAGCCGGTGTTCGCCTACCGCCTCGGGAAGACCGACCTCGACCGCGACGACCGCGACAGCGCCCCGGGCATGCCCAAGGCGGTCGTGCTCGGCGACGGTTTCGACTGGGGCGACGATCGTCCGCCCGGCACCCCGTGGCACCAGTCGGTGATCTACGAGGTGCACGTCCGCGGGTTCACGATGCGTCATCCGGAGGTCCCGGAGCACCTGCGCGGCACCTACCTCGGCTTCGCCCACCCGGCCGCCATCGAGCACCTGAAGCGGCTCGGCGTCACGGCGGTGGAGCTCCTGCCGGTGCACGAGTTCACCGACGATCCGTACCTGACCGACAAGGGGCTCCGCAATTACTGGGGGTACAACACCCTCGCGTTCTTCGCGCCCGAGCAGCGGTACGCCACCGGCAGCCGCGGCCAGCAGGTGGACGAGTTCAAGGCGATGGTGAAGGCCCTCCACGCGGCGGGCATCGAGGTGATCCTCGACGTCGTCTACAACCACACCGCCGAGGGGAACCACCTCGGCCCCACGCTCTCGCTCAAGGGGCTCGAGAACGGCAACTACTACAAGCTCTCGCCGGAGGATCAGCGCCACTACTGGGACTCGACCGGCACGGGGAACACGCTCGACGTCTCGCACCCGCAGACGCTCAAGCTGGTGATGGACTCCCTACGCTACTGGGTCGAGGTGATGCGCGTGGACGGGTTCCGCTTCGACCTCGCCACCGCGCTCGCCCGCGACCGGCTCGACTACAACCCGCGCGGCAACTTCCTCCAGGCGGTGCACCAGGACCCGACCCTCGCCCGCGTGAAGCTCATCGCCGAGCCCTGGGACGTGGGCCACGGCGGCTACCAGGTCGGCCACTTCCCGGTCCGCTGGTCGGAGTGGAACGGCAAGTACCGCGACTGCATCCGCCGCTTCTGGAAGGGCGACGTCGTGCACGACGAGCTGGGCTGGCGGCTCACCGGCTCGGCCGACCTGTACCAGGCCGCCGGCCGGAAGATCTACGCCAGCGTGAACTTCGTCACCTGCCACGACGGGTTCACGCTCCGTGATCTCGTCTCGTACGACCACAAGCACAACGAGGCCAACGGCGAGCGGAACCGCGACGGCGCCGACGACAACGCCTCCTGGAACTGCGGCGTCGAGGGCGAGACCGACGACCCGGCAGTTCTGGAATTGCGCGACCGCCAGCAGCGGAACCTCCTCGCCACCCTGTTCGTCTCGCAGGGGCTTCCCATGCTCTGCGCCGGCGACGAGATGGGCCGGACGCAGGGCGGGAACAACAACGCCTACTGCCAGGATTCGGAGACGAGCTGGCTCAATTGGGCCCTCGACGCGCGACAGCGGTCGCTGCTCGCCTTCACCATCCGGCTGATCCGGCTCCGGAAGGCGCAGCCCGTGCTCCAGCGCCGCCGGTTCTTCCAGGGCAAGACGTTCCGCGACTCGTCGCTCAAGGACGCCGCCTGGTTCCGCCCGGACGGGAAGGAGATGACCGACCGCGACTGGCGGGAGCCCTACATCCGCGCGGTCGCGTTCCTCCTCGGCGGCGACACCATCGCCACGCCCGACGAGCGCGGCCGCCGGATCAAGGGCGACTCGCTGCTCGTCTGCATGAACGCGGGCCAGGAGGCGCTCACCTACAAGCTCCCCGACATCGAGTGGGGCAGCGACTGGGACGTGATCGTGGACACGTCGGGCGCGCGCGAGGAGAAACGCGAGCACGTCCGCGCGGCCGGGAAGCTCGAGGTGGGGGGGCGATCGCTGGTGGTGCTGGTGCGGAGGATGGAGGAGGAGGGGGAGGCGTGAGCCGTTCGTGACCGCTCGTGCTTCGACAGGCTCAGCACGAGCGGACCTTCTCGAGCCCGCTCGCCCTGAGCGTAGCGGCCCCACACCCGCCGCGGAGTCGAAGGGCGAGGGGTCAGCTCGGAGGCCTGCCGCCGGCTTCCCGCACCGCATGATCGATGAGCCGCCGCGCGACGGAGAGGCGGTGCGGCAGCATCGGGAGGCGATCGATCGGGAACCACTGCGCGTCCGAGATCTCGCCCGCCTCGAGGACGATCTCGCCGCCGGCGTGCTCGGCCAGGAACGCGACCATGAGCGAGTGCGGGAACGGCCAGCTCTCGCTGCCGAAGTAGCGGAGCCCGCGGACCCGGACGCCGACCTCCTCGCGCACCTCCCGGTGCACGCACTCCTCGAGCGACTCCGACGGCTCCACGAACCCGGCGAGCGCGCTGTACATCGGCGCCGTGAACCGCGTCCCTCGCGCGAGCAGGAGCTCGCGGCCGCCCGGCCCTTCGCGCGTCACGAGCACCATCATCGCGGGGGCAATCCGCGGGTAGACCATCGTCTCGCAACGGGGGCACCGCCGCGCCCGGCCGCCGTCGCACGGGAGCGTGGGCGCGGCGCACGCGCCGCAGAACCGGTGCGCCCGGTCGAACTCCAGCACCTGCGCGGCGCGGCCCGCCACCGCGAGCGGCCCGTCGGCGAGCCGGTCGAAGAGGGCGCGCACCGGCTCCAGCGACGCGCCGGCGGGGAGCTCGCCCTCGGACGCCTCCGCCGCCCAGCACGGAGCGCCGCCGAGGAGGCCGACGCACCTCGGCTCCGTCACCGGAACCGGCGGCTCGCCCGCGGGGATCGCCGGCAGGCCGTCGCGCGTCACCACGAGCAGCGTCCGGTCGCGGAACACGAACCAGTGGCCGCCCTGCGGGGCGCCGGCCGGCGGCGACCAGAGCGGGACGAAGTCGTCGGGGAGCAGCATGTGCTTCGTATAGCCCAGGTTCCGGTCCCCGGCGCGAGCGGGAACGTTTCGCTACCGCGCCACCACCGAGGCGGTGAGCCCCGCCGTCGTGTTCCCCGCGCCGTCGGTCGCGCAGAGCCGGTAGAAGTAGCGCGTGCCGGGGGCGAGGCCGGAGTGCCGGAACGAGGTGAAGGTCCCGGAGTAGAGCGGCGTCCCCACGGCGCAGGAGCTCGGGGCTGCGGATGCGCTGCCGACGAGCGAGTAGCGCGCGACGCCCGAGCCGGCGTCGGAGAACCCGGGCCAGGAGAGGGCCACGACGCCCGTCTCGGCGGCCGCCGCGAAGCGGCCGCCGGTGGGGGCGAGGACGTCGTAGACGATGGTCCGCTTCACCGCGTGGCTCACGTTCCCGGCGCCGTCCTTCACGCGAACGTACACGCTCCGCAGGCCACTCGTCCCCGCGGCGAGCGTCCACCGCAGCGACGGCGTGAATGGCTGCCACGCCTTGCAGCTCGAGGCGTTCGACACGCAGACGGCCGTGACGCCGGTCGGATCGCTGCCGGTCAGATCGAGCGTCACCGCCAGTGAGCGCGTGTACTTCGCGCCGCCCGCGATCGTGAGCCCCGCCGCGGGGGCGGTCGGGTCCGTGGGCTGCGTCACCGTGACCACGTGACCTCCGGCGGAGAGCGTCGCGCTCCGCGGAGCGCCTGCGTTCGGCAGCGCGGTGACCCGGATCGCGCCGCTGCCGGTCCCGCTCGCTGGCGCGATCTCGAGCCACGCGGGCGCGCTCTCGACCGCCCAGGGGCAGCCCGCGCCGGCCTCGACCTGGAGCTCGAGCGCCCCACCCCCGCCGTTCACCACCGGTGCCGCACCCCCGGCGAGATCGGCCGTGCAGCGCACGTTCGCGAGGTCGAGCCGCGGGGTCCGCACCCCGTTCCGTGGGTCGGTGATCGTCGGACCGCTCCGCAGCCGCGCCACGATCTGATCCGGCGTGACGGACGGGCTCGCGCTCCGCACGAGGGCGACCGCCCCGGCGACGTGCGGCGCCGCCTGGCTCGTGCCCACGTAGGTCGAGCCGGCGGCGGTGACGAGCCCGCCGGGGGCGAGCAGGGTGAGGTACGAGGCCGAGTTCGAGAAGCAGGCCACCTGGTCGGCAGCGGTCGCGTGATCGGTGCACTTCGAGAAGGAGAGGCCACCCATCGCCGCGTCGTAGACCGCGCCCACCGAGATCGCGTCCGGCGCGCAGGCCGGCGAGGCGATGCGATCGATCCGCGCGTCGTTGCCCGAGGCGGCGACGGTGAGGATCCCCGCCAGGCGCGCGGCACGGACCGCCCCGGCGAACGAGTCGTACTGGCAGGGGCCGGTCGCGCCGCCGGAGCCGAGGCTCAGGTTCATGGCCACGATGCCGTAGGCGACCCGGTTCTTGACGCACCAGTCGATCGCCGCGAGCACGTCCGAGGTGTACGCGTACTTTCCCTCGAACACGTCCAGGGCGACGATGCGCGTCCCCGGCGCCACGCCGGCCACGATCGCCGCCACGTTGGTCCCGTGGCCGTTCACGTCGGGTGCGGCGTCGTCCGGCGCGAAGTCGCGCGCGTACACCACGCGGCACCCGGGCGCCCCCGGCGCGGCGCAGCTCCCGAACGCCGGGCGCCGGTGGTCCACGCCGGTGTCGAGCACCGCGACCGCGGTCCCCTCGCCCGTGGCGCCCGCGGCGATCGCCGCCGGCTGGTGGACGAGGGGGAGGCTCTGCGCCAGGAACAGCTCGTTCGGTACGTCCTCCACGACCCGGACCACCTCGGGCCGGGCCAGCAGGCGCTCGAGCGCGGCCGCCGTGCGCAGCTCCACGTGGAGCGCCGGGATCGCCTCGTACCGGCGCAACTCCTCCACGTCGCCCGGATCCTGCGCGAGCAGGCTCGCCTTGGTGGCCGCGAGCACCGAGACCGCCGCGTCGCTCCGGTCGGTCGGCCCTCGCTCTGCCCGCGCCACGGCCGCCGCTGCGAATGCCGGGGCGTCGTCGAGGAGCACGATGGCCCGCGCCGGCCGGCCTTCGCCGAGCGCCGACGAGACCGAGGTAGGCACCCGGGGTTCCGGTCCCACGTCGTCGCCGGGCGCCACACCGCAGGCGGAGACGGCGAGAACCAGGGCGACGGCGAGGGATCGGTGGACCCGGACGGTTTCGATCATTCTCTCCTCTCCGCGGAGAGCGGTTGCACCCCGGGGACCACCGGGAAACGCGCGCGGAGAGGGCGATCCGCGCGGACGGAGCCGGGGTCCGCACGGCCGCGGGTCGGTGGGACCCGTGCCGCCTCGACACCACGTGGACGAGGGACCTGCGCTGCGATCGCCGCACCACAGGCGACCACACGCAGGCGCGGGACTCGCCGTTCCGCTCGCGGTAGAAACCGAGCGTGACCGACGGTACTTCCCCATCGCGCCGCCGCGAGCTCCTCGCCGGCGTCGCCGCAGTCGCCCCGCTCCTCGTCGGCGTGGCGCCGTTCGGCGTCATGTACGGCGCGCTCGCACTGCGGAGCGGCATCGCGCCGGGCCCGGCGATGGCCATGTCGTCCGTGGTCTTCGCCGGCTCGGCGCAGTTCATCCTGGCCCAGCTCACCGGGCTGGGCGCGTCGGCGCCGGTGATGGTGGCGACGGTCGCCCTCGTGAACCTGCGCCACGCGCTCTACAGCGCCTCGATCGCGCCCGCGCTCGGGCACCTCCCGCGCCGCTGGAAGCTCGTCCTCTCGTACCTCCTCACCGACGAGGCCTACGCTGCCGCGATCGCCCGGCTCGGGCGGCAAGACGCCGGGCCGCACCGCCACTGGTTCCTCCTCGGCACGGGCTTCACGCTCTGGGCGTCGTGGCAGGTCTCGACGGCGGCGGGCGTGCTCGTCGGCGCGAGCCTGCCCGCGTCCCTCGAGCTCGACTTCGCGCTCCCCCTCACCTTCATCGCCATCGTCGTCCCGATGATCCGCTCGCGCGCCGCGCTCGGCGCGGCGACGGTGTCCGCGGCGGTCGCGCTCGCCGGCGCCGGATGGCCGCACAGCCTCGGCATGCTCGCCGCGGCGAGCTGCGGCATCACCGCCGGCGCCTTCATCGAGCTGCGAGCCCGCGTCAGCCGGAGGCCGGCGTGAGCTTCTGGCTGGTCATGGCCGCGTGCGGCCTCGTCACCTTCCTCACGCGCCTCTCCTTCGTCGCCGTCGAGGGCCGGTTCGCCGTGCCGCCCTGGTTCCGGGCCACGCTCCCGTTCGTCCCCGTGGCGACGCTCACGGCGATCGTCGCGCCGGCGCTCGTCCGGCCCGGGGACGTCTGGGACCTCACCCCCGGGAACGCGCGCCTCGTGGCCGGCGCGGTCGCGATCGCGGTCGCCGCCTGGCGGCGGAGCGTCTTGCTCACGATCGTGGCGGGGTTCGGGGTCTTCGTGCTCCTCCGCGCGGCTGTCCCGTGAACGTGGGTCTCCCGCACGGGCGCTTGCTTTCCACGACAGAGCGCGGAATTGGTCCGGGCGGCGCGGCGGCAATCCACACCGCGCGCCGAGGCGGTCGTGACGCCCGTACAGGAGGTCATCCGGAGGTTGCAAGGGCGGCGCGGAGCCGCGGCGCCCTGGCTGCGCAGCGCGGAGGCCTACGTCGCCACCGGCGGCGAGGACCTGCTCGCGTGCGTGCGGCCCGGGGTGCCCGGGTTCGTCGTCGGCGACCTCGCCGAGACGATCGCCCTCCCTCCGGGCTGGAGCGAGGAGGACCGGCGCGTCGTCCACGTCCTCGCCGCCGCGCGCTGCTTCGAGCCGCTGCGGCGGATCCTCTTCCGGGTCATCGCGGGCGAGGCTCCCGGCGAGGACCGTTTCGCGCCCGTGCGCGAAGAGCTCTCGAGGGCCGGGCTCGACACGATCGCCGTCGCGCAGCTCGTGATGCCGCTCGCCGAGGGGCTCGCACCCCGCGGTCGTCCGGGATCGCCGGGCCGCTTCCTCCTGGCGCTCGGGGACGACGATCTCCGGGCGGCGATCGCGGCGGAGCGGACCCCGGCCGCGAGCCTGCCGCCGCTCCTCGGGCTCCTGCTCGCCTCCGCGCCCGAGCGCGTCCCGGCGCTGCTCCCGGCGGTGCTCGATCGCGCCGTCGGTGCGACGCTCCCGTTCGTCTGCACCTGCCTCCTCGAGCGGGGCGGCGATCGCTACGAGCCCGAGGTGGCCGCGCTCTTCCGCTCGCAGCTGGACCCGCAGCTCCGGTTCCGGCTCGGGATGACGCTCGACCGCCTCTCGCCCGCCCGCCACGGAACCGCGGCGCTGGAGGCGGCGCGCGCCGCGCTGGGGCGCACCGAGGATGAGAGCCTTCACGTCGAGGCGATCGAGTGGATGGTCCGCAAGTTCCCGTCCTGGTCGCTGGCGGAGATCGCGGCGTACGTCTCGACCGGCGAGGCGCGCTCGGCGCAGTTCCGCGTCCTGGAGATCGTCGCCCGCGAGCTCGGGCCGCGCGCCGCGCCGGTGCTGCTCGCGGCGCTCACCCGCGGCGCGGACGACCTCCGGTTCGCGGCGCTCGGGTGGCTCACGGAGCTGGGGATCGAGCGGGATGCGGTCCGGACGGGGATCGAGCGCGGGATGAAGGGCTCGGACGCGCTGCGGGCGCTCCGCTTCCTCGCGACGGCGGACCGTCACGGGAGGCGCTCGCCCTCCCGCGCGCGTGCCGATGAGTAGGTTTCGCCCTGCGCATGAAGGGCGACGGCCAGCGGGAGCTCGACCAGGCGTTCGATCGACTGGAGCAGGAGGTACCGGACCGGCTCTCGCGCGCCATCCGCTGGCTGCGCGATCCGAAGGCCCGCAAGGTGCGCCTCCCGCTCGGCATCCTCTTCCTCATCGGCGGCTGCCTGTGGTTCCTCCCGGTGGTCGGGCTGGAGATGATCCCCATCGGCCTGCTGCTCGTCGCGCAGGACGTTCCGTTTCTGAGGAAGCCCGTCGCGCGCGCCACGCTCTGGCTCGAGGATCGCTGGCAGGACCTGCGGCGGTGGTGGCGCCGGCGGCGCGCCTCGCGCTCGCGCCGGGCGCTGGTGCACCGCCAGGAGCGGAACGCGTAGGCGTCAGGCTCCAAGCTCCGGCGCCGTCCCCTCCGGTCGTCCCGCGGCGGCGTGGATCTTCCGCACCGTCTCGATCGTGTCCGCGTCCTCCGCCCGCTTGTCCTCGCGGTAACGCTTCACCCGCGCGAACCGGAGCGCGAGGCCGCCCTCGTACCGGGTGCTCGCCTGGACCCCGTCGAACGCCACCTCGATCACGAGCTCGGGCCGGACCCGGACCACGAACCCGTCGTCGGACACCGCCAGCTGCCGGAGCCGCTCGGTCTGCCAGGCGAGCATCGCGTCGGTCATGCCCTTGAACGTCTTTCCGAGCATGACGAACCCGCCGGTCGCGGGGTCGCGCGCGCCGAGGTGCAGGTTGGAGAGCCACGCGCGGCGGCGGCCGCTCCCGCGCTCGACGGCGAGGACCACGAGGTCGAGCGTGTGGGCGCGCTTCACCTTGAGCCACGCTCCGCCGCGCCGTCCCGCCTCGTAGGGCGCGGCGAGGGCCTTCGCGACGACCCCTTCGTGCCCGCGCGCGAGGGCGTCCTCGAGGAAGGCCTCCGCCTCGGCGAGGTCCCGCGGGACGGTCCGGGGGACGAGGTGCGCCTCGGGGAAGACCGCCTCGAGCGCGGCGCGGCGATCGGCGTTGCTCGCCTGGAGGAGGTCCTCGCCGTCCTTGTGGAGGATGTCGAAGAAGAAGGCGCCGAGCGGCAGGCCGGGGGCGAGCCGGTCGGTGTCGAGATCGATCCGCCGCGGCGAAGCCGCCACCTCACCCGGGGCCCCCTGGGGGGCGACCTTCTTCCCGAACCGGCTCATGGTGATCTGGAACGGCTCCGGCGTGCCGTCGGCACGGACCGCGAGCGCCTCGCCGTCCACGACGAGAGCGCGGGCGGGCGCGGTGCGCACGGCGGCCACCACCTCGGGCAACGCCGCGGTCACGTCGCGGCCGGTGCGCGAGAAGATCCTCACCGCGTCGCCGTCGCGATGCGCCTGCACCCGCGCCCCGTCGAGCTTCCACTCCAGCGCCGCCGGCCCGAGCGCCTCCAGTGCCCTGGCGACGTCCTCGGCGGTCTGGGCGAGCATCGGCAACACCGGCTCGAGCACGCGGAGCCGGAACTGACCGAGCGCCGCCGGCCCGTCGGCGAGCACGACCTCGGCGACGCGCGGGAGCGAGCCCGCGAGCATCGCCGCCCTGCGCACGTCGTCCGCGGGCGCCCCCGCCGCCTGGGCGACCGCCTCGGCGAGGATTCCCTCGAGCGCGCCCTGCCGGAGCTCCCCCGTGAGGAGCCCGGCGAGGAAGTCGCGCTCCTCGGGGACCGCGCGCGCGAAGAGGTTCCTCATGAGCGTCCGCCGCACGTTCGCCGACCCCGGTCCGCGCGCCCCGGCGTACTGGCCGAGCGCCTCCTTCACCTCGGCCACGGTGAGCGAGGACGTCTCCCCCGGCGTCTCCGCGAGCGCGTCGCGCACGCCCGCGTACCCGACGCCGATCCGGCCGGGATCGCCCGAGAGCCAGCTCACCGCCACCCCGCGCTCCTCCGCGGCGAGCGCGCGCAGGAGGCGCGCGAGGTGGGCCACCTTCTCGTTCCGGCTGCGGGTGGCCGCCGCGTCTCGCGAGGTCCGGGCGATGTCGGCGAGGAGCATCGGCTGTGTGTGTAACGAGAGGCTCGCCCGCTCGCCCGGGCAGGATAGTCTGGCGCCGAGCCCGCAATCGCACTGGAGTCGACATGCACGCCCTCACGGCCCTGCTCCGTTCCACGATCCTCGTTTCTTCGCTTCTCCTCGCCGGGTGCGCGGGCGGGTCGAAGGGGAGCGGCGGCGCCAGGGGGTACGTCATCACCACCACCGCGGGCGTGCCGGCGACGCAGCCCGATCCGGCGATCGAGCACCGGAGCTTCTTCGGGATCCGCTGGAACGGCTCGTTCGTGGACAACGTCCGCTTCGCCAGGAACATGGGCTACCGCCACGTCGAGTACCAGGACGGCATGGAGCACGACCCGGAGATCTCGGACATCCGGTTCGTGGTCGAGAACCCGTTCTACGCCGTGTACTGGGGCCTCTGGGGCGACGACTACATCCGCGCCGGCCGCACGTACACCGCCGAGCAGCGGGCGAACATGGAGCGCTACCTGGCGTGGAAGAGCACGGCCCCGTTCCCCGGCAACATCGCGACCGGCTGGTTCGCCGGCGCGGACTTCTTCCCGCAGCCCGACTTCCAGCAGCAGGCGGTGATCGACCACTTCGTCCAGGCGATCGTGCAGTACGTGAAGGACCGGGAACGGCCGGCGCACGGATTCCTCTTCTCGGGCATGACCTGGGACGTCCCGCAGCTCACGGGCGACTTCTGGACGGGCATCGCCGGGCCGAATGGCGCGCAGGTGAACCTGAAACACTGGACCGGAACGGACTCCTCGGTCCTGCACCCGGGCATCACCCACGAGTACGCGACCTTCAGCGACGGCTATGCCGCGTTCTACAAGCAGCTCCGGCAGCGGCTCGCGGCGGAGTTTCCTGACCGTCACATCAGCTTCATGGTCGAGCCCTACGCGCCCTACCGGGACTGGATCGCCCACGTGAAGGATCGGGCGGACGTGGCGGAGCTGATGCCGGAGCTCGTGTACCAGGAGAACGGGAGCACGGACTTCGCCATGGATGAGCGGATCTTCGCGTCGGGCCTCATCACCCGCGACCGCGTCGGCTGCACGACGCCGGACGTGCACGGCGAGCCCGACAACCGCCGCCTCGCCGCCCTCGCGGGCGTGAACGGCTCCTGGTTCAACTGGTACTTCCGGTTCGGCGGCACCGGCGACGGCATCGACTACCGGCACGTGCACGAGATGCCGGCCTGGCTCCAGCTCGTCCGGGTGGTCCCGAACTGGGACAACCTCGCCCGCGTCGAGCTCCGCGAGCGCACCTGGGACGGGAGCGTGTACCGGAGCCCGAACGGCGTCATGGACGGGCACGTCATCGGCGCGCGCAACCCGTATACCGGAAAGATCTTCGTCGTCTTCCTGGACGGTCGGGGAGTGTTCACCCTCCGGCCGGGCGAGTCGGTGGTCTCCATCCGGCGCGCCGACCCGTGGTTCGGCGAGGGCGAGGACGGCAGCGCGGACCTCGAGGTCCGCGACGGGACCATCCGGCTTCGCTGACGGACCGTTCCGCGGGTCGCTTCTCGCGTGCGGGCACGGGCCGCCCTCGCTAGGAGGACGGCAGCGCCGGACGGGCCGGACGGACGATCGACCCACAAGCGGGCCGGCGCGAGGAGCGCGCATGGCCTACGTGGACGGATTCGTGATCCCGATGCCGAGGAAGAACCTCGCCGCCTACCGGCGCATGGCGAGCTCCGCCGGCAAGATCTGGATGGACCACGGCGCGCTCGAGTACGTCGAGTGCGTCGGGGAGGACCTCGACGTGAAGATGGGGAAGCCGTTTCCGAAGCAGCTCGGGGTGAAGCGCGGCGAGACGGTGGTGTTCTCCTGGATCGTCTACCGCTCGCGCGCCCACCGGGACCAGGTGAACGCCCGGGTGATGAAGGATCCGCGGATGACGGGCTCGCCCCAGGCGATGCCCTTCGAGCTGAAGCGGATGTGCTACGGCGGGTTCACGCCGATCGTGGAGCTCCGGGCGGGCGTGAAGCGCGCGGTGCGGCGCACGTCGCGGCAGCGCCCGCGGGCGAACGGACACGCGGAGGCGACGCCCGAGCAGCCGGGCCTGTGATCCCCGGAGGTCACATGTCGCGCACGGCGCGCCTCCTCGCCGGCATCACGCTCCTGACGGTCCCCACGATCGTCTATGGCGGGGTCACCGTCCTCGGGATCCTGACGGACGGCGTTGCCGGCCTCGCGCCGGGGGGCCTGACGCTCACCCCCGAGCAGTACGCGCTCTATCGCGCCGGCCACGCGCACGCCGGCGTGCTCGTGATCCTGTCCCTCGTCCTCCAGATCGCCGCCGACCACGCGGTGCTGTCGCGCGGTCTCGAGCTTTCGGCCCGGATCGCCGCGCCGCTCGCCGCGATCCTCGTCTCGGGCGGCTTCTTCGGGCTGGCGCACGCGCCGGGGCTGCGCGTCCTCCTGTACCTGGGCGCGCTCCTCGTGGCGTTTGCGACGTTGACGATCGGCGTGGGGTTGATCCGCAGGCGAGCGTGACGGAAGCGCCTCACCCGGTCGGCCGGATCCCGAACCGCTGCGCCGCCTGGTCGATCGTGTGCGGGAAGAAGTCGAGCTGCTCCTCGGGGATGCCGAGCATCACGCCGTGCGCGATCGCCGGACCCCACGTCGCCGGGTCGGTGGTCACCGTGACGACGTCATCGCCAAACACGACGACCAGCTCGGTCCCGCGGAAGAAGTGCCCGTACCAGGGCTCGTCCCGCCGGAGCGCGGACTGGAGTCGCGCGAACGCGCCCGCGCTCCCCGCCTCCGGCACACGGACGAGGAGAAAGACCCACTCGCCGTTGGGGTCCTTCTCGCGGAGGACGACCTCGACCGTCTCGAGCCAGGAGCGGTCCGCGAGAGATTGCTCGATCACCACGCCGAGGTACGAAGACATGGCGAGCTGGATACCACCCTGCGGCCCGTCGGCGAAGCGATCACTCGTCCACGCCCCGCCGCGCCACGGGCCCGAACCGGTGCTCGCGGCGCGGACCCGGAGCCGTCTTCCGCTCGGAAATCGCGCTCTCGAGCCTGAGATTCCCAACCGGTTGGGAGTCTCGAGGAGAGGTCTCGATTGCTGCTGCGTCGTTGCCTTCTCGTCGGGAGTAGACCAGCAGCACGATCGAGGCGTGGCCCGATACCGGGCCGAGGGCCTCACCTCCCCCTCTCCCGCACCCACAGCTCCCGCCGCGCGGAGAGACCGGCCTCGTCGGTCACCACCACCTCGTGCCGGCCGATCCGTGGCCGCCACCACACGCGTTCGTCGGCGCGGGCGGTGCCGATGAACTCTCCGTCCACGAA
>JAEZXM010000331.1 GCA_023419875.1 Pseudomonadota bacterium
CTCCGTAATAGGTCCAGTCGCCGATCACGACCGGCGGCGTGTCCTGCGGCGGGGGCGGAGGCGGAGGGGGCGGAGGAGGTGGCGGCGGCGGCTCGACGATCCCGCCGCTCGGGCTCGACCCGCCCCCGCAGGCGGTGAGGCCCGCAACGGCAATCACGATCGAGATCCAGACCCACGTGCCTCGCATGACGGATCCCCCCAATGCAGGCCGCAGCCGCGGCGCCTGATGCCTGAGGCCCGATGCCCGAGGCCCCGCCGTTCTCACCCCGCCGAGCGGCGCCCCTCCGGGCCGCGGTGCGGGTACCCGCGTCCGTACGTACCGCCCGGCCGCGCGTCGTTCAGGATGCCGCCCTGGATCGCCGCGCCGCTCCGCTCGAACAGCTCCAGGGCGTCCGCGATCTCCTCGACCGGATGCTGGCGCGCGCGCAGGACGAGCAGGTTCACGCTCGCGGCGCGGGCGACGAGCAGCGCGTCCGTCACCGCCAGGATGGGGGGCGTGTCCACGAGCACGACGTCGTAGCGGGCCGCCGCGGTCGTGAGCACCTCCGCCAGCCTGGGCCGGGCGAGGAGCTCGGCGGGGCTGTCGGGGGCGGCGCCGCAGGCGAGCAGCTCGAGCCCGTGGGTGCCGGTGCCGCGGATCGCCGTCTCGAGCACGCTCTCCCCCGAGAGCACCTCGGCGAGCCCCGGCGCGCGCTCGGCGGAGAAGTACCGGTGGAGCTGGCCCTGCCGCAGGTCTGCGTCGACGAGCAGCACCCGCTGCCCCGCCGCGGCCATGAGGTGGGCGAGGTTCGCGCAGACGAAGCTCTTTCCCACGCCCGCCGAGGGCGAGCTCACCGCGACGACCTTGCCGCGTGCCTTGATGGCGAAGCCGAGCGCGGTCCGGAGGGTGCGCAGGATCTCGGTGGCCGGGTCGTCGGGCGCGGCCAGCGCGAGCGGCACGCGGGCGCGCTTGCCCGCGCTCCGCTGGAGGCTCACCTCTCGGGCGCTGTGCGGGATGGTCACGTAGACGGGGAGCCCGGTCCCGTCCTCGATCGTGCGCGGGTCCTCCGCGTTCGGGTCGAGCCCGCGGCGCGCGAGCGCCGCGGCGAGCCCGCCGGCGAGGCCGAGCAGGACGCCCAGCCCCATCACCATGCCCGGCTGCGGGCGGACCGGCCGGTAGGGGGCGACCGCCGGATCGACCAGACGGACGCTGCCGTTGCGGGCCGACCGGGCGATCTGCAGCTCCTGGGACTTCTCGAGGAGCGTGAGGTAGAGCTCCGCCGCCACGTCCACGCTCCGTGTGAGCTGGGTCGAGCCGAGCTGGAGCCGCGGCAGCTCCCTCCGGCCTTCCCGGCGCGCCGCGCGCTGGGCGACGGCCGCGCCGATCTGCCGATCCACCTCCCGCACCTCCGGGTGGTCCTCGCTGTAGCGCTGGGCGAGCCGGGCGCGGGTGACCTCGAGCTCGGTGATGGCCCGGTCGAGATCGGTGTCGCGGTCCACCGCCGCGCGCGCCTCGACCGGGAGGTCCACGGTCCCGCGCCGCTCGCGGTACGTCGTGAGCGCGGCCTCGGCCTTCTCCAGGCGCTGCTTGAGCGTGGGGAGCTGGGTGTCGAGGAAGGCGAGCATCCGGGCCGCCTCGGCCTGGCTCCGCTCCACGTTCTCCTCGAGGTACACGTCGCAGATGGCCGAGACCACTGCAGCCGCGCCAGGGGCGTCCCCCGCCTCGTAGGAGACGGCCAGGATGCCGGTGCCCGCGCCGCGCTCCGCCACGGTGAGCCGCCGAAGGATCCGGTCGATCACCTCCGCGGGCGCGCGCTTCACGATCCGGAACTCGGTGCCGGGCCGGGCGGCGAGTCTCTCCACGAGCAGCTCGACCCCGGCGGCCCCCCGCCCGTCCGAGGCGACGACGCCGGCGGCGCCCTCGAGGAGCGGCTCGCCCGCGGGCCCGGCGAGCCGGAATCGACCCTCGCGGAGGGCGGTGAGCGTGAGCGGCTTCCCGAGGAGCGCCTCCGGGACGTGGACCCACCGGACCGCGATCCGCTCGCCCCCCCAGGCCCAGCGCTCGAGGCGGTACGGCGCCGGCGCGGGCTCCCCCGCGTCGCGGCGGCGGGCGAGCGCGTGGCCCACGACCGGGAACCATCGCGGCTCCACCGCGAGGTCGAGGCCGAGCCGCTCGGCGGCGCGCCCGAGCACCTGCCGCGAACGGAGGAGCTCCATCTCTGCGTCGGTGGAGGAGCGCGGCTCGTAGAGCGCCGTGAGGTCCTCGAAGCGGCGCGCTCCCTCGGGACGCGGCTCGACCTGGAGAACGGCGGTGGCCCGGAAGACCGGGGGCGACACGAACACGTACGCCGCCGCCGCGGCGGTGGAGACGGCCAGGACGAGGAGGACCACCCAGCGCCCCTCGACGAGCGCGCGCCAGAGGTCGAGCACGCCGGCGTCGCGCGGGGAAGCGTCCCCTGCACCCCCGCGCGTGCGCCTCGTGGACTTCGGGATCTCCCGTTCGGCCATGGTTCACTCCTGTGCAGGGGGAGAGACGTCGATCGCCCTGCGGGTTGCGACGTTCACGGCACCGACGTGCGCCGCGAAGCGGGGCACCGGGTGGCTCCGGGGGCCCGGCGCCGGAGGTGCGAGCGGCACGGCCACGTTCCGGGGCACCTGGTAGGTGGGGACGAGCGCCTTCAGGACCGCGAGCACGCCGGTCCGGTCGCCCAGCTCGGCCAGGCGTGACAGCTCCGAGAGCCAGTCGGCGAGATCGGGCGGCGGCGGCGGGCTCTGCGTCGCCCGGATCCGGTTCTGCACCACCTGCGAGCGCTCCTCCTCCTCGGTGAGCAGCTCCTCGAACAGCTTCTCGCCCGGACGGAGCCCGGTGTAGACGATCGGGATCTCGCCCGGCGCGCGGCCGGAGAGGGTGATCATGTAGCGGGCCAGGTCGGCGATCCGGATCGGCTCGCCCATCTCCAGGACGCAGAGCGGGCCGTGCCCGCCCAGGCCGGCGAGCAGCGTGAGCCCCACCGCCTCGGAGATGGTCATGAAGTAGCGTGTGCACTCCGGGTGGGTGATGGTCACCGGCCCGCCGCGGGCGATCTGCTCCTTGAAGATCGGGACCACGCTGCCCGCCGACCCGAGCACGTTCCCGAACCGGACCGCGGTCATGCGGGTCCGCGAGCTGCGGCCGAGGTCCCGGATCACCAGCTCGGCCACGCGCTTCGTGACCCCCATCACCGAGGACGGCTTCACCGCCTTGTCGGTGGAGATGAGCACGAATCGCTCCGCCCCGCAGGCATCGGCCATGCTCGCGACGTGAAGGGTGCCGAGGACGTTGTTCTTGATCGCCTGCTCCGGGGCGTCCTCCATGAGCGGCACGTGCTTGTGCGCGGCGGCGTGGAAGACGTCCTGCGGGCGGTGCCGCTCGCCGAGGAGCCGGATGGCGCGAGCCTCGCGCACGTCCGCCACCTCGAGGCGCACCTCGAGCCCGGGGTGCTGCTCCGCCAGCCGCCGCCCGCGCAGGTAGAGGTCGTTCTCGTTCATGTCCACCATGACGAGCTTGCGGACGCCGGAGCGGGCGAGCTGGCGGCAGAGCTCCCCGCCGATGGAGCCGGCCGCGCCGGTCACGAGCGCGCGACGGCCCGCCACCAGCGTGCGGATCGCCTGCTCGTCGAAGGCGACGCTGTCCCGCGAGAGGAGGTCCTCGGGCGCGACGTCCTCGAGCATCGCCACCGGGAGCCGATCGGAGCGGGCGAGCGACGCGGGCACGATCTTGAAGGTGGCCCGCGAGTTGGCGCACATCTCCATGATCCGGCGGACGTGGTGGCCCGACCGGCAGGTGTCGGCGAGGAACACCGCGGACACCGCGTGCCGCCGGAGGAGCGCCGGGAGATCGGAGAGCGTCCCGAGGATCTCGTGCCCCTCGATCCTGCCGCCCACCGCGGCGGACGAGAGGCTCACGAAGCCGACGAGCTGGTGGGCGCTCGCCCGGTCGGACTCGAGGTCCCGGGCGAGGAGCTGCGCCTCCGCGCCGTCACCCACGACGAGCGTGCGCGCCGCGCCCCGCGCGCGGTAGCGGCGCGCCCAGCGGAACAGCGCACGGGGGCCGTATCGGAGCGCCCCGAACGCGGACGCGGCGAGGAAGAACTCGAGGGCGTACACCGTCCGCGGCATCCGGACGCCGGCCACCCACGGGCACAGCGCCACGAAGGCGGCGCTGGCG
Source organism: Pseudomonadota bacterium (assembly GCA_023419875.1). Lineage (GTDB taxonomy): Bacteria > Myxococcota > Myxococcia > Myxococcales > Anaeromyxobacteraceae > Anaeromyxobacter. The sequence goes on from JAEZXM010000331.1 coordinate 4,187, forward strand.
AGCGCCGCGGCCGCCCCGAGCCTCAGGGCGTCCGGCAGCCCGGCGAGGCGGAACGACCAGCGGTGGACCCGCGCGGCGCCGTTCACCGCGACGTGCAGCCCTGCCGCGAGCGCCGCGGCCGGGAGCGCTGCCTCCCGCCACAACGCGGGCACGTGCCCGTCGAACCGGAGCCAGAGCGCCCCGAGGAGCGCCGCCGCGGCGGCAGCCCCGTCCAGCGCGAGGAGCGTCCCCCAGCGCGCGACCTGCCGGATCCTGTGAGCCCCCCTCATCGCCTCCCCCTCACCCTCTGGCACGGGCGCCGGCCCCGCGCACGCTCTCCAGCCCGCACACCGCGCGTAAGATGAGTGCGCACCCGGGCCGGCGGAGGGAGCGCCACGGTTGGAGGAGGCCCCCGACGCACGGGCGGGCGAGCAGCCTCGGACGGCGCGTCACCCTCGGTACGGCGGAAAGAACCCCGCGCGCGGCGTCCACGCGCCGCCGGCAAAAGACGCGCGGCGCTCGGCCAGGTCGCGGCTCCCGGCCGCGTCGTGGGTCCAGGAGGCGACGCGGAACGGGAGCTCGCCGTGGCGCGCCCACCCGCGCTTGTAGCGGAATACGCCGTCCCCCGGCTCGTAGCCGCCGCCGAGCACGTACCGCCTCTTGCCCCGACGCTGCGCCCAGGTCGCGACCGCGTGCTTGAGCAGGTAGTTCGGCCCGAGCGGGAAGGCCTCGGTGAGCGTGCCGCCCAGGAAGTAGTAGACGTGCTCGGCCGACTCGAGGACCAGGTCGGACGAGACCACCTCCTCGCCAGAGAGGGTGTGGAAGAACGTGTACTGTCCGTGCAGGTGGTCGCGGATCGCCTCGAAGAGGGAGCGGGGGAAGAAGTACCAGTCGCCCGCCTCGTGACGCCGCATGGTGTGCTCGTACACGGCCTGGAACCCGTCGAGCCGCGCCGCGCGGTCGTCGCGCTCGACCCGCAGCCCGGAGCCCTCGGCCACGCGGATCCAGCGGCGGACCCGGGTGTCGTAGCCGCGCCAGAGCGCCTCCGCGTCTCCCTCGAGCGGGACGGCGACGTTCGGCCCCCGCTCCTCGACGCCGCCCGGGAGCGGCGCGAGCTGCTCGGGGAAGAGCGTGAGGCGCACGAAGGTCGAGACGACGTGGGCGTCGGCGCACCACTCGGCGTACCGGCGCCAGAAAGCCTCGGCGTCGGGTGCGCCCCACGCGAACGGGCCTCCGTAGCCGTACGGAGTGATCGCGTCCCAGCGCCGGTCGCCCTCCGCCGCCCAGGGCTCGGCCGCGAGCGGTCGCAGGAGGAGGGGGAAGAGGATCGTGCCGCCCGCGTCCTCGCCGAGGAGGCACACGGTCCGGTCGCACGGGCGCGCGAAGAGGCGCGCGTACTCGGGGTGGGCCGAGACCTCGCGGCCGGGCCACCGGCGCCAGCGATCGAGCCAGGTGGCGAGGCCTCCAGGGTCGGCGACGTCGAGGATCGAGAAGCGGGCGGGTGTACGCTCCACCGCCGGTCCCACGGTGGAGCGGGGAGGGGAGACGGCGAGGCTCATGCGGTCCGGGCCTCCGCCGCCGCGTGCGGGCGCGGGGCCCAGCGCGGGCGCCGCGCCGCGCGCCGCACGATCTCCACCACGCGCTCCTGCTCCGCCGGGGTGAGCGAGCTCGAGCTCGGCAGGCACAGGCCACGCGCGAAGAGGTCCTCCGACACCGCGCCCCCGTACCGGTCGCACGAGGCATAGAGCGGTTGCAGGTGCATCGGCTTCCAGACGGGCCGCGCCTCGACGTCCTCGGCGGCGAGCGCGCGGAGCAGGTCGTCGCGGGTCGCGCCCAGCGCGGGAGCGTCCACGAGGAAGCAGGAGAGCCAGTGGGTGTGGAGGCCGTGGCGCGCCTCGGGCATGGGCGCGAGGCCGGGGAGGCCGGCGAACGCCTCGCGGTAGCGGGCCTCGAGGGCGCGGCGCTGCCGCACGCGCTCGTCGAGAACCTCGAGCTGGCCGCGACCGATCGCCGCCAGCACGTTGGACATCCGGTAGTTGTGGCCCATCTCGAGGTGGTGGTACGCCGCGCCCGGCTCGCGCGCCTGGGTCGCCCAGTGGCGCGCGCGGTCGATCCACTCCGGGTCGCGGGCGGAGATCATCCCCCCGCCGCTCGTGGTGATGATCTTGTTGCCGTTGAAGGAGAACGCGGCGACCGCGCCCAGGGACCCGGCCGGGCGGCCGCGGTACGTCGCGCCGAGCGCCTCGGCCGCGTCCTCGAGCACCGGGACGCCGTGACGCGCGCAGACCTCCAGGATGGGATCCATGTCGGCGGTCTGCCCGTAGAGGTGCACCACCACCACCGCCTTGGGGCGGCGGCGACGCACGGTGCGTTCCGCGAGCGCCTCCTCGAGGCGCGCCGGCGAGAGGTTCCAGGTCTCCGGGTCGCTGTCCACGAACACCGGGGTCGCGCCCAGGTAACGGATCGGGTTCACGCTCGCGACGAAGGTGAGGTCCGATACGAGCACCTCGTCCCCCGGCCCGACGCCGAGGAGCCGGAGGCCCAGGTGGATCGCCGCGGTCCCGCTCGCGACGGCGGCGCACGGCAGACCGAGGCGGGCCGCGAACGCGCGTTCGAACGCATCGAGCTGCGGGCCGACGCTGGAGAGCCAGTTGGACGCGAACGCCTCCTGGACGTACCGCGCCTCCGCCCCGCCCATGTGCGGCACCGAGAGGTACACCCGTGGCATCGCTCCCTCCCCCGCCGCCCGTCTGCCAGGGCGGCTCGAGCCCAAAGCTATCGACCGCGCCGCCAGCGTGCGGACTGCCCGCCGAGGGATGCCCTTCACGGATGGTGATCCCGGACGGGCGAGACGGCTCGCGCGGGAGATCGACCCGCACCCGGGCACCTGCCGCGCAGGGGAGTGCGTCGCCAAGCTCCGGGGATCCTTCCTCGAGGAGCCAAGGATGCCCCGCCTGCTCATCGTCACCACGGTTCCCACGTCGTTCCCGTTCTTCCTCCCGTACGCGGACCACTTCCGGCGCGCCGGCTGGCGCGTGGACGCCCTCACCGGCACGCTCGACGGCTTCGCCTGGCACGACCGGTTCGACGCGGTGCACGCGGTCCCGTGGTCGCGCGACCCGCGCGCGCTGCACCGGGTGGTGCGCGCCGCCGGCCGGGTGCGCGAGGTGGTGCGCGCCGGGGCCTACGACCTCGTGCACGTGCACACGCCGGTGGCCTCGTTCGTGACCCGGTTCGCGCTGCGGAACCGCGACCGCGCCGCGGGCCCGCGGGTCGTCTACACCGCGCACGGGTTCCACTTCCACCCGGGCGGCGCGCCCTGGAAGAACCTCGTCTTCGCCGGGCTGGAGAAGCTCGCTGCGCGGTGGACCGACTTCCTCGTGGTGATGAACCGGGAGGACGAGGCGGCGGCGCGGCGGCTCCGGTTCCTGCCCGACGACCGGATCGTGTGGATGCCCGGGATCGGCGTTGACCTCACGCGATACGCTCCCGAGAGCGTCGCCTCCGGCGCGGTGTCCGCGCTCCGGGAGGAGCTGGGCCTCGGGGCCGATCCGGTGCTCCTGATGGTCGCGGAGTTCACGCCGCGGAAACGTCACGGTGACGCGCTCCGGGCTCTCGCCGCGATCGCCTCCGATCGGTCGCTCCCCCGTGCGCACCTCCTCCTGGCCGGCGTGGGCCCGCTCCGTCCGGAGATCGAGCGCCTGGCGCACGCGCTCGGGCTCTCGCGGCGGGTGCACTTCCTCGGGATGCGCCCGGACGTTCCCGCGCTGATGAAGGCCTCGCAGGCGCTGCTCCTGCCGTCGGCGCAGGAGGGGCTGCCGCGGGCGGTGCTCGAGGCGATGGCGATGGGGCTGCCGGTGGTCGCGACGCGCATCCGCGGCACGACGGAGCTCCTCGAGGGCGGCTGCGGCACGCTCTTCGAGGTTGGGGACGTCGCCGCTCTCGCCGGAGGGATCCGGGCCGTGCTCCGGGACCCGGCCGCGGCGGCGGAGGCCGCATCGCACGCTCGCGCCCGCGCGGCGCGGTACGACGAGGCCCAGGTGGTGGAGCTGCACGAGCGGCTCTATGCGAGGGCGCTGGGGGAGATGGCCCCGAGGCCCGCGCCCCTGTCACGGGTACGAGTGCAGCGCGTGTAGCATCCGCAGCGTCCTCGGCCGCACCGCCGCCCGGAAGGAGCGCACGAACTCGTCGCGGCAGCGCTCGAGCGGCCCGCGCGCGTACTCGCCGGCCACCGTCCAGCTCCGGACGGCCTGCGAGGCGAGCTCGGCCGGGTGGTCCAGGAGACGAGCGACCGTCCTGGCGAGGCCGCGCGCGTCGCCGGGCTCGTGGAGCGCCTCCGGCGGGAGGAGCTCCGGGATGCCGCCGCGCCGCGAGCCGGCCGCGGGGAGTCCGCGGCTCATCGCCTCGACGAGCGCCCGGGGGAGGCCCTCCTGCAGGCTGGGGATGACGTAGAGATCGAGCGCGTCCATCCAGCCGAGCACCGCCGCGCCGTGCGGGAGCGCCCGCCCGAGA
>JAEZXM010000372.1 GCA_023419875.1 Pseudomonadota bacterium
TCCTGAAGCTCTGCCAGGACCGGCGCGGCATCCAGAAGGACCTCAGGTACGTGGGGACGAAGCGGGTCCAGATCACCTACGACATCCCGCTCGCCGAGGTCGTCTTCGACTTCTTCGACAAGCTGAAGAGCGTCTCGCGCGGCTACGCCTCGCTCGACTACGAGCTCAAGGGCTACGAGGAGGCCGACCTCGTGAAGCTCGACATCCTCATCAACGGCGAGCCCGTGGACGCCCTCTCGGTCATCGTCCACCGCGAGCGCGCGTACCAGCGCGGCCGCGACGTCTGCCAGAAGCTGCGGGAGGAGATCCCGAAGCAGATGTACGAGGTGGCCATCCAGGCGGCGATCGGCGCCAAGGTGATCGCCCGTGAGACGGTGAAGGCGTTCCGCAAAAACGTCATCGCGAAGTGTTACGGTGGGGACATCTCGCGCAAGCGCAAGCTCCTCGAGAAGCAGAAGGAGGGGAAGAAGCGCATGAAGCAGGTCGGCTCGGTCGAGATCCCTCAGTCGGCGTTCCTGGCCGTGCTCAAGGTGGAGGAGTAGGTGACCTCCGCCGCGGGCCGGACGGCGCGCGCGGGGCGGGAGGCCGTCCGATTCGCCCGCGAGGCGCGACGGGCCGCACGGCGCCACGCGAAGCGGCTGGGCGAGATCCGGGGGGAGATCGAGGCCGCCGCGATGGAGGTCGAGGCGGCCGCCGGCTCGGGCGAGAGCGACGACCTCTCCGCCGCGCTCCGGGAGCTCTCGCGCCTGTGGGACGCGCACCTCGCGCCGTTGCAGAAGCCGCTCTGGCGCGTGGCGCTGGAGATCGCGGCGACGGCCGCGCTGCTCGCGCTGGCGACGCGCGCCTTCCTGGCCGACACCTCGCGCGTCCAGTCCACGTCGATGGAGCCGACGCTCCTCCCCGGGGACGTCCTCCTCGTACGCAAGTCGGCCTACGCCGTCCGGGTCCCCTTCATGCACCTGCGGCTCCTCGACACCGGCGCGCCGCAGCGCGGGGACGTCGTGGTCTTCGAGGACCCGCGCGACCCCTCGGCGACGTACGTGAAGCGCGTGGTCGGCGTCCCGGGCGACCGGATCGAGCTGCGCGAGCAGCTGCTGCTCGTGAACGGCGTGCCCCAGCCGCGGGAGGCGGTGGGCGAGTACGCCGTGCGGGAGGAAGCGGGCCGAGGCGAGGGCGCGTCGATCTGCCGCCGGTTCCGCGAGCAGATCGCGAAGGGCGCTCTCGGCGAGGCGCGGGAGTCGGGGGAGGCCCGGTGGATCGCCGGAGCCGAGGCGGGCGTCGCCACCTACGACGTCCTGCAGTGCCGGCGGGCGCGCCCGGACGCGCGCGAGGGGCCCTTCGAGGTGAAGCCCGACCACGTCTTCGTCCTCGGCGACAACCGCGACCGTTCGGCCGACAGCCGGAGCGCGGGCGGTTGGCAGATCCCGTATTCCCACCTCCGGGGGCAGGCCGCGCTCGTGCTCGTGAGCTGGGGCGAGGGCGGCTGGTCGCCGCGGGGACCTTCGGGCCTCCGGCTCGACCGGCTTTTCAAAGCGGTCGGCTCGCGCTAGAACCCAGGCCGGATGCCCGCCCTCTTCACCTCGTCGCCGCGCGCCCACCTCGCGCGCGGAGGCGTCTCCTGGGTCACGCTTCTTCTGCTGGCCCTCCTCTTCGGCGGCGGGTACCTGGCCTACGTCTGGGGTCCGGTCTACATCGTCCACTACCAGGTGAAGCAGGTCGTCCGCGACTACATGAACCAGGCGGTGAAGAACCAGGACGACGCCGAGCTGGTGGAGAAGATGATCCACAAGATGCGCACGCTCGACACGCTGGAGGTGCCGGGCGACGACGGGGAGCCGGTCGAGATCCCGGCGGTCGAGCTCCAACCGCAGGCGGTGATCTGGCAGCGCAACCCGGAGTCCAATCCACCCACGCTCCTCGTTCAGTTCGAGTACAGCCGCCCCGTTCGCTACCCGCTCCTCGATCGCTGGACGGAGGTCACGCTGGCCGTCGATCTGACGCAGGACGTGGCCATCCCTGACTGGGGTCCGAGCCGCTGAGGAGGACTCGATGAACGCCGCCGAGATCGACCGCGCGCTGGATCGGCTCGCCGCAGAGGTGGCGGCTCGCGCGCGCGCCGAGGACGGCGAGCGAGGGCTCGCCATCGTGGGCATCCAGCGCGGCGGCGTACACCTCGCGCGTCGGCTGCGCGCACGGCTCGCGAAGCTCGTGGGCGCCGAGCCGCCGTTCGGCACGATCGACATCGCCCTCTACCGCGACGACCTCGACGAGAAGGGGGCGACGCCGGTCGTGGGGCCGACCGACGTGCGGTTCCCCGTGGCGGGGAAGACCATCCTCCTCGTGGACGACGTGCTCTACACCGGCCGGACGGTCCGCGCCGCCCTGGACGAGCTCGTGGACTTCGGGCGGCCGCGCCGGGTCTGGCTCCTCGTGCTGGTGGACCGCGGCGGGCGGGAGCTGCCCGTGGCCGCGGACTTCGTGGGGGCCCGTCTCTCCGCCGCCGCGCAGGACGACGTGCAGGTCCGGCTGGTCGAGGCGGGCGCACCCGAGGACGCGGTGGTCGTGACCCGGAGGTCGCCGTGATCGGCCGGCACAAGCACTGCCTGGGGCTCGCGGACTACTCCCGCGACGAGATCCTCGAGGTCCTCGACCTGGCGGTCTCGATGAAGGAGGTCCTCCAGCGACCGATCAAGAAGGTCCCGAGCCTGCGAGGGAAGTCGGTGGTGAACCTGTTCTTCGAGGCCTCCACCCGGACGCGCAGCTCGTTCGAGGTCGCGGCCAAGGTCCTCTCCGCCGACGCCCTCAACTGGGCCGCCGCCACCTCGTCGGTCACCAAGGGCGAGACGCTCGTGGACACGGCGCGGAACCTCGAGGCGATGCGGCCCGACGTGATCGTCATCCGCCACTCCGCCGGCGGCGCGCCCGCGCTCGTCGCGAGCCGCGTCGGCTGCGCGGTCATCTCCGCGGGCGATGGCGCGCACGAGCACCCGAGCCAGGGCCTCCTCGACTGCTTCACGCTCCGCGAGAAGCTCGGCACGCTCGAGGGCAAGACGATCGCGATCGTGGGCGACATCACCCACTCGCGCGTGGCCCGCTCGGACCTGTACGGTCTCCTGCGCCTCGGCGCCAAGGTGCGGGTCTGCGGGCCGCCCACCATGATCCCGCCCGGCATCGAGGCGCTGGGGGCGACGGTGCACCACGAGCTGCGCGCTGCGGTGGCGGGGGTGGACGCGGTGATCATGCTCCGCATCCAGCACGAGCGCATCGGCGATCCGCTCATCCCCTCGACGCGCGAGTACTCCCGCCTCTGGGGCCTGAACCGAAAGAAGGCTGCCGAGTGGCTCACCCCGGAGTGCCTCATCCTGCACCCCGGTCCCATCAACCGCGGCGTCGAGCTCGAGCCCGACGTGGCCGACGGGGCGCGGTCCGTGATCCTCGATCAGGTGGAGAACGGGGTCGCGGTCCGCATGGCGCTGCTCTATCTCCTTGCGGGCGGCCACGAGGCCGCGGGCGAGGCCAAGACCTCGGCGAGGACCTAGCCATGGCCCACCTGCTCTTCATCGAGGGAGGCCGGGTGATCGACCCGGCCAGCGGGACGGACGGCGTCCGGACGGTGGTGATCCGCGACGGGCTCGTGGCCGAGGTGGCCGAGCGCGTCGAGCGGCCCCGGGACGCCCGCACCCTCGACGCCCGCGGCCGATGGGTGACCCCCGGGTTCGTCGACCTCCACGTGCACCTCCGGGAGCCGGGCCAGGAGTACAAGGAGACCGTCGCCACCGGCGCGGCCGCGGCCGTGGCGGGTGGCTTCACCGCCGTGTGCGCGATGCCCAACACCCGGCCGGTGAACGACACCGCGGCGGTGACCGAGCTCGTCCTCGCGCGCGCCGCCGCCGCCGGGCTGGCCCGCGTCTACCCGGTGGGCTGCATCTCGAAGGGCTCTGCCGGCGAGGAGCTGGCCGAGTACGGCGACCTCGCGCAGGCAGGATGCGTCGCGCTGTCGGACGATGGCAGACCGGTCATGAACCCGGCGCTCATGCGCCGCGCCCTGGAGTACGCGCGGACCTTCGGGCTCCCTCTCACCGTCCACGAGGAGGACCTCTCCCTCGTGGGCAAGGGGGTCATGCACGAGGGCGCGGTCTCGACACGCCTCGGCCTCACCGGCATCCCCCCCCAGGCCGAGGACGTCATGGTGGTCCGCGACATCGCCCTCGCCGAGCTCACGGGCGGCCGGCTCCACATCGCCCATGTCTCCACCACCGGTGCGGTCCGCGCGGTGCGCGAGGCGAAGCGGCGCGGCCTCCGGGTGACCGCCGAGGTCACCCCCCACCACCTCGCCCTCGCCGACGAGGACCTCGCCGCCTCGGGCTACTCGACGGACTTCAAGATGAATCCGCCGCTCCGCGCACGGGCCGACGTCGAGGCCTGCCGCGAAGGGCTCGCGGACGGGACGCTGGACGCGATCGCCACCGACCACGCCCCGCACGCGCTCCAGGAGAAGGACGTCGAGTTCGACCAGGCCGCGAACGGGATCGTCGGGCTCGAGACCGCGTTCTCGGTCTGCCTGGACCTCGTCCGGCAGGGCGCGCTCACCGAGCGCCGGCTCGTCGAGGCGCTCACCTCCGGCCCGGCGGCGGTCTTCGGCCTGCCCGGCGGGCGCCTCGCGCGCGGCGCGCCGGCGGACGTCACCGTCCTCGACCCGGGGGCGGAGTGGGTGGTGGATCCGGAGCAGCTCCGGAGCAAGAGCAAGAACACGCCCTGGAAGGGGAAGCGGCTCACGGGGCGTTGCACGTACACGATCGTGGGCGGACGCGTGGTCCACGGGGAGGTCGGGGCGGATCGATGAAGAGGGCCATCCTGGCGCTTGCGGACGGGACCACGTTCGAGGGCCACGCGGTCGGCGCGACCGGCGAGGCCTCGGGCGAGGTGGTCTTCAACACCTCGATGACCGGGTATCAGGAGATCCTGACCGACCCGTCGTACGTCGGGCAGATCGTGTGCATGACCTACCCGGAGCAGGGGAACTACGGCGTGAACCGGGTGGACGAGGAGTCGGCACGGCCGCACGCCACCGGGTTCGTGGTCCGGAACCACGCCGAGGAGCCGTCGAGCTTTCGCGCCGAGATCTCGCTCGATGCCTACCTCCGCGCGCACGGGGTGGTCGGCATCACCGGGATCGATACCCGACGCCTCACCCGGCACATCCGGAACGCCGGCGCGCAGATGGGCGTCGTCTCGACCGAGGGGAGCGCCAAGGCGCTCGTCGAGCGGGCGCGTGCGCTCCCCGGCATGGAAGGGCAGGACCTCGCCAACCGGATCTCCACCGCTTCGCCCTACGAGTGGCGGGAGAACGGCGCGGACGCCTGGACTGCTGCCGAACGCTCCGAGGAGGCGTCGCCCCGCTTCCACGTGGTCGCGTACGACTGGGGGCTCAAGCGCGCGATGCTCAGGCTGCTCGCCGCCGCGGGGTGCCGGGTCACGGTCGTTCCCTCGCGGACCACCGCCGAGGCGGCGCTCGCGATGAAGCCCGACGGTGTCTTCCTCACGAACGGACCGGGAGATCCGGACGCGGTCGTGGGGGCGCGCGAGGCGGTGGCCGGGTTGCTCGGGAAGGTTCCGGTGTTCGGGATCTGCCTCGGTCACCAGATCCTCGCGCTCGCGATCGGCGCAAGGACCTACAAGCTCAAGTTCGGCCACCGCGGGGCGAACCAGCCGGTCCAGGATCTGGCCACGGGCAAGGTGGACATCACCGCCCAGAATCACGGCTTCGCGGTGGATGCGGAGAGCCTCGGGAAGCGGGCCAAGGTCACGCACCTCAACCTCAACGACCGCACGGTCGAGGGGATCGAGGTGCTGGACGCACCCGCGTTCGGCGTGCAGTACCACCCGGAGTCCTCTCCGGGCCCGCACGATGCCCGGTCGCTGTTCGGACGGTTCGTGGAGATGATGGAGCGCCGCCGATGACGCTCCAGGGACTCCACGATCGCCTGCTCGCCTGGGGCACGGCCGAGGGACGGAAGGATCGGCTGCTCGAGGCGCGGCGGGCGCACTTCGGCGCGTGCGGCGAGCCGCACGAAGAAGACCGCAGCTACGAGGCCCGGCTCAACGGGATGCTCGACAGCTACCTCTATGACTACCGCTCCGGGGGGACGGGACGAACCACGCTCGAGGAGTTCCTCGAGGCCGAGGGCGCGTCGCTCACGCCGGAGGACCGGCAGGCGTTCCTCGCGCTGTCCCGCAACGTTCACGCGGTCTTCGAGGTCCGCCGGATCGCCAAGGGCAAGGTGCGGGTCCGGGATCTCTTCACCGGCAAGGACCACGACGTCGTCGAGCGCCGCCAGCTCGTCGGGCTGGAGAAGGGCGACCTCCTGGAGGCGCGGCTCCTTCCGTTCGAGGGCAAGCTCTACTTCTCGGGCGCGTTCCTCTATCACCCGCGCGAGGCGCGGCGGCCGATCCTGTCCGAGGTGAAGCGGCGGAAGAAGGCCGCCGGCAAGGGCGGGAAGCCCGACATCGCGGGGCTCCTCGCGCTCCTCTCGCGGATGGCGTTCAAGCTCGAGCGCTACCGGAACGTCCGGCTGGAGTCGATCTACGACTTCTCGCCCGAGGCCGTCCGGCTGGCGATGCCCGCGCCGCGGGGTTGAAGCCCGCCCGCCAGGGGAGTACGCCGCCGTCTCGGCCCTCGCTGGGGTCCCCGGGCTGCAGGAGCGGTCCCGGGGAAGTACTGTCAGGGTACCGTGGACTTCGAAGTCCTCGATTCGGTGCCCGATGCGCTCGTCATCGCGGACGACCAAGGGATCATCCGATTCGCCAACCAGAGCGCCGAGGGCCTGTTCGGCTACCCCAGGGCCGACCTGACGGGGCAGCCCATCGAGGTCCTCCTTCCGGCGCGGTACCGCGTGATGCACGAGGTCCACCGCGCGAGCTACCAGTCGGCTCCACGCCGGCGACCGATGGGCCTGGGGCTGGACCTCTCCGGGCTTCGCAAGGACGGCACCGAGTTCCCCGCCGAGATCAGCCTCGCCCCGATCCAGGTGGACGGGATCTCGTGCACCATCGCCGCGGTGCGCGACGTGGCGGAACGGCGCAAGGTGGAGGAGCGCGCGCGGCTGTGGCGCAAGGCGCAGGAGGAGGTCCGCGAGCGGGACGAGTTCCTCTCCATCGCCTCCCACGAGCTGCGCACGCCCATCACCGCGCTCCAGCTCCAGCTCCAGCTCCTCCAGAAGGCGACTCAGCGTCTCCAGGGCACGGCCCCGCAGCTCCTCGACCCGCGGCTCCGCTCCCTGGAGCGGCAGACGCGCCGGCTCGCGCAGCTGGTGAACGAGCTGCTCGACGTGTCCCGGATGAGTCTCGGACGCCTCGAGCTCCGGCACGAGGAGTCGGATCTCGCCGAGATCGCGCGGCAGGCCGCAACGCAGGTGGAGCCGGAGGTGGGACGGAGCGGGTCGCGCCTGGCGCTGGATCTCGAGCCGACGCCGGGGCGGTTCGACCGGCTGCGGCTGGAGCAGGTGGTGGGGAACCTGCTCGTGAACGCGGGGAAGTTCGGGGAGGGGAAGCCGGTGGCGCTTCGGGTCCGGAACGACGGTGCCTTCGTGGTCCTGGCGGTCTCGGACCAGGGGATCGGCATCGCTCCCGAGCACCAGGCGCGGGTGTTCGAGCGGTTCCAGCGCGCCGTTCCGGCGCAGCACTTCGGCGGCCTGGGCCTGGGGCTCTACGTGGCGCGGCGGATCGTGGAAGCCCACGGAGGGACCATCGAGGTGACGAGCGAGGCCGGCGCCGGGGCCACGTTCACGGTACGGCTTCCCCGGGAGCCGCTGGCGCCTGCGGCGGAGCGTGCAGCCGAGGCCGCTCCCGCGGTGCACTGAACGCCGGTCCGATTTACC
>JAEZXM010000404.1 GCA_023419875.1 Pseudomonadota bacterium
CTTCTACACCTACTACAAGGGTCAGTCCGAGGACCGGCTCCTCACGCTCGCCGACGAGCTGTTCGAGGACGTCCTCCGGCCCGCGATCTTCGAGGGCACGCCCCAGCTGCTCGAGGGCGTGCGCCGCTCGGGGTGCCGCGTGGTGCTGGTCACCGGCGCGCTCGACTTCACCGTCCGTCGCCTGGCGGAGCACCTCGGCGCGGACGACGTCATCGCCAACCGGATGCGGTTCGTGAACGGCGTCGCCACCGGGCGGGTCGTCCCGCCGATCATCGAGGGCGCGCACAAGGCGCAGGCGATCCGCGACTACTGCGTGAAGCACCGGCTGCCTCTGGAGCGGAGCTTCGCCTACTCGGACTCCTTCTCCGACTACCCCATGCTCGCGGTGGTGGGCCATCCTGCCGCGGTGAATCCCGACGCGCGCCTCGCCGGCGTGGCGCGCGCGTACGAATGGCCCATCCTCACCACCACGGAGGCGTAGGAACCATGCGCTCGCCCCGGAGTCTCGAGCGGTTCTACGAGACGACCGACCAGATCGTCGTCACCGACCGGGACTCGCCCCCGCGCGTGCTCTTCTCCGGGGAGGACCTCCTCGTCGAGGACCTGCCCATCGGGACCAAGGTCATCTTCCCCCGGCCGCCCGTCCAGGGCCTCCCGAACGTCAAGGCGGCCATCCGCAAGGCGATCAACGCCCCCCACGGCTGCGACCCGCTCCACGCGCAGCTGCGGCCGGGGATGAAGGTGACGATCGCCATCGACGACATCTCGCTGCCCCTGCCGCCGATGCGCACGCCCGACGTGCGCCAGCAGATCCTCGAGGTGATCCTCCCGCTGCTCTCCGACTCCGGCGTGGACGACGTCCACCTCGTCATCGCGGTCGCCCTGCACCGCCACATGACCGAGGCGGAGATGAAGCGGATGGTGGGCTCCGCCATCTTCGAGAGCTTCTACCCGGACCGCTACTACAACCACGACGCCGAGGCGCCCGACGGCCACGTCGTCCTGGGGACGACCGCGCACGGCGAGAAGGTGATCGTGAACCGGCGCGCCGCCGAGTCCGACCTCCTCATCTACGTCAACGTGAACCTCGTCCCCATGGACGGGGGCCACAAGTCGGTCGGCACCGGGCTCACCAACTACGAGGGCGTGAAGGCCCACCACACGCCGCACCACATCGCGCACAGCCACTCGTACATCGACCCGGAGCGCTCGGAGATGCACCGCTCCGTGGACCGGATCGGCCGGGTCATCGACCAGGAGATGAACGTCTTCCACATCGAGACCACCATCAACAACCGGATGTTCGACGGCCCGCTCGACTTCCTCATGAAGCGCGAGGAGGCGTACGGGGACATGGACCGGCTGAAGCTCGCCGGGATGCGGGCCGCGCTCGAGCGCCTGCCCGCCGCCGCCAAGCGGAAGATGTTCCACGCCGTGCCCGCCGCCTACGACGTCATCGCGGTGCACGCCGGCAAGACCGAGCCCACCCACGCCGAGATCCTGAAGGCGAGCTGGGCGCAGTACCTCGTGGACGTGGACTTCCAGGCCGACGTGGTGATCTACGGCATCCCGTACATCTCGCCGTACAACGTCAACTCGATCATGAACCCGCTCCTCGTCCAGCTCATGGCCTGGGGCTACTTCTTCAACTTCTACCGGGGGAAGCCCCTCATCAAGAAGGGCGGGACGCTCATCATCACCCACCCCTGCTCCGACTCGTTCGATCCCGTTCACCATCCGTCGTACATCGAGTTCTTCCACCGGCTCCTGCCCGAGACCCGCGACTCGAAGGTGCTCGAGGCGAAGTACGAGCGCGAGTTCGCCGAGAACCCGACCTACGTGCACCTGTACCGGACCGGAAACGCGTACCACGGGTCCCACCCCTTCTTCATGTGGTACTGGGGCGAGAACGGGCGGCAGCACGTCGGCAAGGTGATCGCCGTCGGCGCGGACAACGCGCACGTCCCGAAGCTGCTCGGCTGGGACACCGCCGAGACGCTCTCGGAGGCGGTGGACATGGCCCGTTCCCTCCACGGCCGCAGCGCCGAGATCGCCATGCTCCACCATCCACCCATCGTGATGACCCAGAACCCTGGCTAGACGATGAAGGCGGGCAAGAAGAACGGGGCCTCGGGCCCCCACCACCGCGCGACGGCCGCCGAGCCGCCGGGGCCTGCTGCGCTCCCGCCGCTCCCGCCGCTCGATGTCGCGAAGCTCCTCCAGGACCGGACGATCCTCGTCACCGGCGCGACCGGCTTCGTGGGCAAGGTCGCGCTCTCGATGCTCCTCCACCGCTACCCCGGCCTCGGGCGCGTCTTCGTGCTGGTCCGGCCCGGGACGGGCGGCACCGCCGAGGCGCGGTTCTTCGGCAAGGTCGCCCACCACCGGCCGTTCGACCCGCTCCGCGAGCAGCACGGCGAGCGGTTCGAGGCCTTCCTGCGCGAGAAGGTGGTCCCGCTCGCCGGCGACGTCGCGGACCCGCTCCTGGGGCTCGCGCCCGCGGACCTCGAGAAGCTCGCCGGCCTCGACCTCGTGGTGAACTCCGCCGGCCTCGTGGACTTCGATCCGTCGCTCGAGCTCGCCCTGGGTGTGAACGTGCACGGCGCCCGGAACGCGGTCGAGCTCTGCAAGAAGCTCGGGGCCGGGCTCGTCCACGTCTCCACCTGCTTCGTCGCCGGGAACCGCGACGGCGTGGTGTTCGAGGACGAGCCCGTGGCCGGCTACTTCCCCCGGCGCGCCGGAGCGGTGGAGCGGACCAAGGGCGCGGAGCTCGAGGCGGTGGACTTCGGGGTCGAGTCCGAGCTCGCCGACGCCGAGCGGCGCATCGCCGAGGTGCGCGCCCAGGCCGAGGACCGCGTGCTCCAGTCGCGCTTCCGGGAGCGCGCCCGCGAGCGGCTCGCGGAGTCCGGCCGGCCGCCGGACGACGAGAAGGCGCTCCGCCTCGCCATGGGCCGCGAGAAGCGGCTCTGGCTCTCCGAGCGGCTGGCGGAGCTGGGGATGGAGCGGGCCCGCCACTGGGGCTGGCCCAACACGTACACGTACACGAAGTCGCTGGGCGAGCAGGCGATCGTGGAGAGCGGGATCCCGCACGCCATCGTCCGCCCTGCGATCGTGGAGAGCGCGCTCCGCTACCCGTTCCCGGGCTGGAACGAAGGGTTCACCACCAGCGCACCCCTCTGCTTCCTGGGCTTGCGCGGCCACCGCACGTTCCCCATCGGCGAGAAGGCGATCCTCGACATCATCCCCGTGGACTTCGCCGCCGCCGGCATCATCGCCGCCGCCGCCGAGTTGCAGGAGCGACGGGTGGCGTCCGAACCGGCCGCGCGCGTCTACCACCTCGCCTCGGGCGACGCGAACCCGCTCTGGGCCACCCGGGCGGTCGAGCTCACCGCGCTCTATCGCCGCCGCTTCTTCAAGGACCGCGACGAGGGCAACGCCACCTGGAACCAGGTCCTCGCGCGCATCGAGCCGCTCTCCACCTCGAAGCGCCACTGGGAGACCTTCTCGACGCCGGCGCTGCTCTCGCTGGCCCGCCGCGCCCGCCGCTTCATCGACGAGCAGGCGCCGCGCTGGGGAACGCCGCGGCTGTCCGCGATCCTCCACGGCGTCGGAAACGAGATCGACGAGTGGACCCGGCAGCTCGAGCAGACCGAGGCGATGTGGGAGCTGTACCTGCCCTTCGTCTGGGACAACCGGTACGTGTTCCGCTGCGCCAGCATCCGGGCGCTGCGCGACCGCCTTTCCCCCGAGGACCGCGCCCGCCTGCCGTGGGATCCGGAGGCGCTCGACTGGCGCCGGTACTGGATGGAAGTCCACATGAAGGGGATGGAGGAGTGGGTTTTCCCCACCCTCGACGAGGAGCGCGAGAAGAAGGTCCACGGGGTGAAGGCGCACCGCGACCTGCTCGAGCTCCTCGACGCCTCGGCCGAGGAGTTCAAGAACCGGGTCGCGTTCCGGATGAGCGGGGCGGTCAAGGAGCGGATGACCTACGGCGAGCTCCGCCGGCTCTCCGACCGCGTGGCCGCGTTCCTGGCGGCGGCGGGCGTGAAGCGCGGCGATCGCGTGGTGCTCGCGTCCGAGAACCGGCCGGAGTGGGCGGCGGCCTACTTCGGCATCCTGCGCACCGGCGCGGCGGCGGTGCCGGTGGACGCCCAGCTCACCGAGGCAGAGCTCGCGAACCTCTGGCGCGCGTCCGGCGCGCGGCTGGCGATCGTCTCGGACGAGGTCGCGGAGCGGGTGACGGGTCTCGCCGGCCGGGCCGCCGCCGCGATCCCCGGGGCCCGCATGCTGCTCCTCGGCGAGGCCCTCGCGGGCGGCCCCACGGTCCCCTCGACGCGGCCCGCCCCCGAGGACCTCGCCTCGCTCATCTTCACGAGCGGCACCACCGGCACGCCCAAGGGCGTGATGCTCTCGCACCGGAACTTCGCCAGCCTGGTGGCGAAGCTCGAGGGGACCTTCGACCTCGGCCCGGGCGACGGGCTCCTGTCGGTGCTCCCGCTCCACCACACCTTCGAGTTCGCCTGCGGCCTGCTCGTGCCGCTCGCCCGCGGCGCGGAGATCGAGTACCTCGACGAGCTCACCTCCGACCGCATCGGCGAGGCGCTCGGCTCGGGGCGCGTGACGGCGATGATCGGCGTCCCCGCGCTCTGGTCGCTGCTCCACCGGAAGATCACGCAGGAGCTTGCGGCCCGGCCCGGGCTCGTCGAGCAGGCGTTCGAGCTCCTCCGCAAGGGGAACGGCGCGCTCCGCGACTCGCGGCTCGGCTGGAACCTCGGCAAGCTCCTCTTCTGGCCGGTGCACAGGAAGATGGGCGGCCGGCTCCGGTTCCTCGTCTCCGGCGGCTCGGCCCTCGATCCGGAGATCCAGGAGGCGTTCCGCGGGCTCGGCCTCGACCTCTACCAGGGCTACGGCCTCACCGAGGCCGCGCCGGTCCTGGCCGTCGGCAAGCCCGGGGACGTGCCGGCGGGGAGCGTCGGCCCGGCGCTGCCGGGGATCGAGATCCGGATCGACGAGCCCGACGCGCACGGCGTGGGCGAGGTGGTGGCGCGCGGGCCCAACGTGATGATGGGCTACTGGCGCGGCGGCGAACGGCCGGGCCTCGACGAGGAGGGGACCCGCGAGGTGCTGGAGGGCGGCTGGCTCCGCACCGGCGACCTCGGCCGGCTCGACGAGAAGGGCAACCTCGTCCTCGTCGGGCGGAAGAAGGACGTCATCATCGAGGCCACCGGCAAGAACGTCTACCCGGACGAGGTCGAGGAGCGCTACCGCAAGCCCGGGCTGGTGAAGGAGCTGTGCGCGGTGGGCCTCCCCGACGGCACCGCCGAGAAGGTCGCCCTGCTGGTCGTGCCCGAGTACGGGGACCGGCCGCGGGCGGAGGTGCGCGCGGAGCTCGAGACGCACCTGCGCGCCGTCTCGGCAGAGCTCCCCTTCCACGCGCGTGCGCGGGTCTGGCACCTCGTGGACTTCGACCTGCCCAAGACCGCCACACGGAAGGTGAAGCGGCCGCTGGTGCGCGACGAGCTGGTGAAGCTCGAGGCCGCGGCGGCGAAGGGCGCGGGCGCGCGGCGGGCGCGTGAGGAGCGGGGGGGCGAGGCCTGGGTGCTCGACCTCCTCGCCGAGGTCTCGCGCCGGCCGCGGGCGACGGTGACCGGGCACGCGCGGCTCCAGGCCGATCTCGGCTTCGACTCGCTCATGCTCACCGAGCTCACCGCGGCGCTCGAGGAGGCGGGCGTGCCGGACCACGCCGCCGACCAGCTCCACGCGGTCCAGACGGTGGACGAGCTGGTCCGGCTGGTGACGGGCGCGGTCCGCCGCGGCGAGTCGCGGGCCTCCGCGCCGGCGTTTGGCGCGAAGCCCGCGCGCGAGCAGGAGATCCCGGTGCCCGCGACGGTCGCGCGCCTCGGGCGGAAGCTCCTCTCGGCCGGGCAGCGGTTCCTCTACGAGAAGTTCTACGAGACCACAGTCATCGGAGCGGGGCACGTGCCGCACGACCGGAACGTGCTCGTGGTCTCGAACCACGCGAGCCACCTCGACATGGGCCTCGTCAAGGTCGCCCTCGGCGACGAGGGCGAGCGGCTCGCGGCCCTCGCGGCACGCGACTACTTCTTCGACACGCGGGTGAAGCGCGCCTACTTCGAGAACTTCACCAACCTCATCCCCATGGACCGCGAGGGCTCGCTCAAGACCAGCCTCCGCTCGGCCGTGGAGACGCTGCGGCGCGGCTACCACCTGCTCATCTTCCCGGAGGGGACGCGCAGCCGCGACGGCGCGCTCAAGCCGTTCTTCCCGACCGCCGGATATCTCGCGCTCACCGCGGGCGTGGACGTCCTGCCCGTGCACCTCTCCGGCACCCACGACGCCCTGCCGCCCGGCGGCGGGCTGCCGAAGCGCGGGAACCTCGAGGTGCGGATCGGGCCAGCCATCCCGGTCGCCGAGCTGCGCGCCGCGGGCGAGAAGGGGACGACGCGCGGCGAGGCCTACCGGCTCGCGACCACGGTGATCGAGCGGGCGGTGCGGAAGCTGCTGGATGAGGCGTTGGGGGTGCACGGGCCCCGCGCTCTCGATGCCGTTCGCCCTGAGCGTAGCGGCGAAGCCGCGGAGTCGAAGGGCGAGCCTCACGGCGAAGAGGAACCCTCGCGTCCCGCTCCCACGCACGGCTCGAACGAGCGCGCCCTGCTCGGCGCCCCGCGGGAGGAGCCGTGAAGCTCCTCGTCACCGGCGGCACCGGGTTCCTGGGCTCGGCCCTGCTCCCGCTCCTCGTCGAGGCCGGCCACGAGGTCACCGTCCTCCAGCGCTCGCCAGCGCCGGAGGCGGAGGCCCTCGGCGCCCGCGTCTTCCGCGGCTCGGTCGGGGACGCGGACGCGGTCCGCCGGGCGCTCGAGGGCGTCGAGGCGATCTACCACCTCGCCGGCCGCGTGGACTTCGACCCCTCCGCACCGCACGAGCTGTACGAGCTGCACGTGCAGGGCACGCGGGTCCTGCTCGAGGCCGCCGCGGCTGCCGGCGTCGGCCGCGTCGTGCTCGCCTCGACGTCGGGGACCATCGCCGTCAATCGGGAGGAGCGGACGCCGCCCACGGAGGCCGACCCGTACCCGCTGCGCGTGGTCGCCGGCTGGCCGTACTACCTGTCCAAGATCTACCAGGAGAAGACCGCGCTCCGGATCGCGCAGGATACGGGCCTTCCCCTGGTGGTGCTCAACCCCTCGCTCCTCCTCGGGCCGGGCGACACGCGCCTCTCCTCGACCGACGTGGTGTGGAAGTTCCTGAAGCGCCGCGTGCCGGCGATGCCCGGCGGCGGCATCTCCTTCGTGGACGTCCGCGACGCCGCCCAGGCGTTCGCCGCCGCGCTCCAGCGCGGCCGCCCCGGCGAGCGCTACCTGCTCGGCGGCGCCAACATGAGCTTCCGCGACTTCTTCGGGAGGCTGGAGCGCCTCTCCGGCGTCGCCGCCCCGCGCGTCGCGCTGCCCTCGCAGGTGAACGTGGCGGGCGTGAAGCTGCTCGAGAAGCTCTCGTCCTGGCGCGGGACGGAGGCGCCGATCGACGCACCGTCCGTCGAGATGGGCGAGCACTTCTGGTACTGCGACTCGCGCAAGGCCGAGGAGGAGCTCGGGTTCCGGCCGCGCGATCCGCAGGAGACCCTGTCGGAGACCGTGCGCTGGCTGCGAAAGCACGTCGAGGGCGGTCGGCCGCGGACGGTCGCGGAGCTCAGGTAGAAGGCAGCGCGGGCAACGACGCGGAGCCCTAATGCCGGACCCGAGCGAGCGGGATCCGGAACAGCGGAACCGGTTGCGGCTCGGCCTCCGCCACTTCCTGGACCGCGGTCTCGAGCTCGCCGGGAGCGGTCCCGATCCGGCCGCGCGCCGCGAGCAGCGACCGGGCTGCCGCCGCCACCGGGCCGAGCCCGCGGGACTTGTCCACCACCGCGTTCGCGCCCGCCACCCGCAGGGCCTGGGCCCGGTCCGCGTCGAGGAACGAGCTCGCCACCACGATCGGCAGGTCGCGCTCGCCGCCCAGCTCGCGCACCGCCAGCACCAGCCGCTCGCCGCCCATGTTGGGCATCACGAGGTCCGTGATCAGGAGGTCGAGCGAGAGGAGGCCCTCGATGAGCTCGTCCAGGCCGGCGCGCGCGTCCCTCGCCTGGATGCACTCGACCCCCAGCTCCTCGAGGAGCGAGGAGAGGATGGAGAGGACGAGTGGATCGTCGTCCACGAGGAGTGCGCGCGGTCGTCTCTGGGTGGTCTCGGTCAGCACGATCGCTCCTGCACGAAAGCCTACGCTCCACACCCGCTCCGGGCAGTCCCGGGAGCCGGCGTCGTGGGAACGGGCGATGTGCAGGTGTGGGCGGATTCACGATTTGTGCAGGGTACCGCCCCAACGTGGTGCGTCGGCCGCGAGCATGCGCTGCCCTTCGCGCACGGCGTCACCCAACGAAGGGATCGATAGCGGCCAGGGAGCGCGTTGCCCAGGCTGCGGCCCGCCGTCCGGGCTTCGTGTCCGGGTCGGCGCGAAGGTGCATACGTTTGCACCGCGAGTCGCGACGAGAGGGGGCCGCGATGAACGTCTTCCCGGACGACTGGGGGCAGGTCTTTGCGCTGGAAACCCCCGTGGTCCGGTCATCGAGGGGAAGGAGTAGACGCTGCCACGCGCGCGCGAACGCTCGAACGTTCTCCCTCACCCCGGCATCTCGTACGGCATCGGCCCCCAGTACGAGTAGAAGACGTCGTCCAGCTTCTTCCAGGCCGCCGCCATGGCCGGCTGGTGCTCCTGAAGCCAGCGGATGAAGTGCGGCCGCGATCCGTCTGCGTCGGTGACCCCGTACCGCTCGCCGAGGTCCCAGGACGCGACCACCCGCCCGTTCCAGCGCACGACGTCCGGATCCGCGGCCATGGCGGCGATCCCGCGGCCCACGAACAGCGGCGTCTCCGAGGCGATGAAGGACGGCGTCTCGGCCGCCGCGTCGCGCCAGTTGGCCTCGGTGACGCCGAGGCGGGCCAGCATCCACTCCGAGCGCAGGAACCCCGGCGTCACCGCGACGGCCGTGACGCCCCGACCCCGGAGCTCCTGCGAGAGCGCGAACGCCATCCGGATGACCGTGGTCTTCACCAGGTCGTAGAAGAAGTGGCCGCGGTAGAAGTAGGCGTCACCATCGGTGATCTCGAGGACCAGCCCGCCGGGCCGCAGGCGGGGCAGCCCGTGGTAGCTCGTGATCACGTGGGTCTTGATCGCTCGATCGAGGAGCGTGAGCCCGTCCTCGAGCTTCGTCTCCCAGAGCTTCTTTCCCCACTCGACGAGGTCGTCGCCGCCCCAGATGTCGTTCACGAGGATGTCGAGCGCTCCCACCTGCGCGAACAGCTCCGCCACCTGGGACGGCACGGTGTGATCGACGCGCACCGCGATTCCGCGTCCTCCGCGCGCGGTCACGAGCTCCGCCGTCTCCTGGATGGTCTCCGGCCGTCCCGCCATGCCGGGCGCTCCCGCGACGCTCCGGCCCGTGCAGTAGACCGTCGCGCCCGCCTCCCCCAGCGCGGTGGCGATCCCGCGGCCGGCCCCGCGCGTGGCGCCGGCGACGAGGGCGATCTTGCCTGCGAGCGGCTTCATGAGCTTGCGCCTCCCGGGGAGAGCGGTGCTCGTAGCCGCGGCGGGCCGGGCGTACCTTTCCCCTTGTGGGGGCCGGACGGGGAACCGATTGCTCCCGCGACCGCCAGGACGATGCTTCGGGGATCCCCTTCGAGAGTCCGTAACGAGTCGCGGCGACGCGACTCGCAGAGAAGGGGGAGAAGAGGCACCGTCCGGATTCGAACCGGAGATGAGGGTTTTGCAGACCCTAGCCTTACCACTTGGCGACGGTGCCGAACTGCAAGAGTGGCGTTCTAGCGGACGCCAGCGGGGCCGTCAACGCGCTCGCGAGACGCTTGCCTCGCCGGACCCCGGGCCCGCACCTCGGCGCGGGCCACACGGACGCCCCTCGCACGGAGCGTCTCGACGAGCCGCGGGAGCTCCGCCCGGGCCACACCCGCGAGCCTCGGGTCCGGACGGAGCAGGACCTCGAGCCCCTGAGTGCCCGCCCGGAGATCGACCGAGAGGTCGTCGCCGAAGCGGAGCGCGACGTGCGGCTCTCCCTGGCGGACGGCGGCGGCGATGACGGGGGGCGCCGCCCGGAGGACGGACCGGAACTCGGCGGTGGCGAACGCCGGTTCGAGCTTCGCCGCGGGGTGCGGGATCGCGGGGAGGGCGACGCCGGCGGGCTCCTCCTCCGGGCGGCCGCCCGGCGCGGCGCGCGACGGTTCCGGGCCGGGCGTGGCGTCCACACGG
>JAEZXM010000413.1 GCA_023419875.1 Pseudomonadota bacterium
CCCCCCTCCCGCTTTGATCGAGCCAAGGCTCTAGATTGCACCGCCATCCACCGGGCCTTCTCCGGCGGGGCATTGCCCAGGGATGCGAACGGAGTCGGAGCTCGACATCGCGCGGTCGGAGCGCGAGGCCCGCGGGAGCCCCGGTCTCGAGCGCCCGCGATCACCTCGCCGAGGGCTGCGCCATCGCGTGCGGCGCGCCGCCGCCTCTCCGCTCGCGCGGTACTTCGCGGAGGGTGCGGCGTGGAGCATCTCCGGGTCGGTCCTGGCCCGGGTGCTGGCGCTCGTCGGGGCGGTGGTGGTGGCGCGCGCGCTCGGGGCCGCTCCGTACGGTGCGTACGCGCTCGTGCTCGCGACCTCGGCGATGCTCCAGACCTTCACCGGCTTCGGCCTGGGCGAGACCGGAGCGCGCCACCTGGCCGGAAGCCACCGCGACCCGTCGGCGTCCGGCCGGATCGTGGCGCTCACCGCCCTCGTCGCCACCGTCCTCGGGACCGCCGGCGGCGGTGCGCTGGCGCTCTGCGGGCCCTGGATGGCGCGCGCGGTCCTGTCCGCGCCCGAGCTGGGCGAGCCGCTCCGCCTCTCGTCGGCGCTCCTCCTCTTCGGGCCCGTGAACGGAGCGTTCCTCGGCATCCTCGCCGGGCTGGGCCGCTTCCGGGACATGGCGGCGGCGATGGTCGTCGGGGCCGCGGTGAGCGTGCCGCTCCTCTGGCTGGGTGCCCGGGGTGGTGGTGTGCTCGGAGGGGTCGGCGCGCAGGTCGTCAGCACCGCGCTCGCCGCCGGCCTCTCCGGCGTCGCGGTGGTGCGGGCCGCCCGGGCGGCGAAGATCCCGCTCACCCTCCGCGGGGTCGGGGGCGAGTGGCGGGTCCTGTTCGGCTACAGCCTGCCCGTCACCCTCTGCAACGCGCTGGTCGCGCCCACCACCTGGGCCACCTCGGCGCTCCTCGCGGCCCAGCCGGGCGGGCACCGCGAGCTCGGGATCTTCACCGCCGCGAACCAGTGGCGAAACGCCATCGTGCTGGTGGCGACCTCGTCCGGGACGGTGCTCCTTCCGCTCTTCTCGCGGCTGCACGACTCCGGGCGCAGCCGCGAGCTGTCGCGGACGGTCTGGTCCGCATTCGCCACGACGGGCGCGGTCTGCCTCGCGATGGGGACCGCATTCGCGGCGCTCGCGCCCGTCCTGATGGCCGCGTACGGGCGCGAGTTCGACGGCGCGGCAGAGGTGCTCGTGATCCTCGCCGCGGTGGGTGCGGTGGCGGGCGGGCTTCAGGTCATCGTCCAGGCGATCGCCGGGGCGGGGCGGATGTGGCTCGGCTTCGGCATGAACCTCGGGTGGGCCGTCGCCCTCCTCCTCATCGCCTGGACGCTCCGGGGGCAGGGCGCGCGGGGGCTTGCCGCCGCCCACCTCGCCGCGTACCTCGTGTACCTGGCGGCGGCGCTCGGCTGCGCGTGGTGGGTGGGGCGCGCGAGCCGCTCCCGCGGGCGGGGACGATGAGGGGTCCGGAGGAACGAGGGCTCGTGGACGCGGTGCCCCCGGCGCAGGGCGCCCTGGCGGCGCTCGGGCGCGTCCTCCTGCTCGCGGCGGTGCCGCTCTCGCTCGTGTGGATCCCGGTGGGGCGGCTCCCCGGGATGGGGAACGTGGCGGCGAGCGACGTCGCCCTCGTGGGACTGTGGGTGCTGGTCGCGGTCGCGCTGCTGCTGCGCGGGTCCATGCCCCTGGACCTCGCCGCCGCGCTGATGCCGGCGCTGGCCGTGCTCATCGCGATCCTGGCGGGGCTCGGGTCGGAGATCACGCTTCCGCAGGGGAAGGGGCTCCTCGAGGCGCTGTCCTTCATGAAGCGCTTCGGCCTGGCGGCGATCATCCCGCTTGGCGCGGTGCTCTTCCGCTCGCCGCGGATGGAGGGGTGGACGAGGTGGGTCGCCCTCCTGACGCTCGCGGTCCTCGCGACCTTCACGCTCTACCCGGGGCTTCAAGAAAGGCTCCCACGCCCGGAGGACTTCGACGCCGAGGCGATGGCCGACCGCGCCACCGGTTCGGTCACGAACCCCAACGACCTCGCCTACGCTTCGGTCTCGCTCTTCATCCTGCACGCCGCGCTCTGGCCGCGGCATGCCCGCGCCTGGAGCTGGGCCCTGCTGGCGGTGGCGCTCACCGCGGCGGGCATCTGCCTCGTGTCCTCGGGGAGCCGGTCCGGCGTGATCGGCGCCGGGGCCGCGCTCGTCTACGTGATGCTCTCCTCCCGGATCGGCGTCCGGGGAAAGGTGGCGCTCCTCGCCGCCACGGCGTCGGTGGTGGCGGCGGGCTGGACGAGGAGCGCGGTGTTCGAGGAGCGCCTCGGGCGCGCGGCCCGGGAGGGCCTCTACGAGATCAACGTCTACTCGCGCCTCGACGCCCAGTGGCTCGCGGTGCGGACGGCCGCCGCCCACCCGGCCGGCGTCGGCTACACCAGCTTCGGCGAGGCCACGGCCAACGAACGGACCTACTTCGTGCTGGGGACCTCGGACAGCGTCTACGTGGACACCCTGCTCGGCGCGGGGTTCCTGGGCCTCCTCGCGCTGCTGTGGCTGTTCTGGCTCGCGTGGCGGCAGACGGCGCGCGGCGAGGGCGTGGAGGGCTCCGCCCGCCGATGGGGCGAGGGCGAAGCCCGAGCGATCGGTGCGCGGCGCGCCAGCGTGCTGCGATCGGGGCTGCTCGCCTTCTTCGTGTTCGGGCTCGCCACGGTGGTCCCGGTCTCGGTGTTCCTGGCGCCCCTCTTCTTCACCCTGGCGGCGGCGTCCGCCTATCCCGAGGGGCGCTCGTGATCTCTCGAACCGGGCCGGGCGGGCCGGCTCCCGTCCGCGTGCTCGTGCCGTACATCCGGACGTTCTACGGTGGCGTCCGCCGCGTGCTGGAGGCCGGGCTCCCGCTGCTCGCGCGCGACGAGCGCGTGTCGATCACCTACGCCGAGCTCTGCCGCAACCAGGCCGACATGGACGCGCTGGAGCGCTGCGGCGTCCGCGTGGACCGGCGGCTCGGGGTGCCGGGCACGAGCGTCCTCTCCGGCCGGGGCGGCCGCCTCGCGGGCATCGCGCACCAGGCGCCCAGGCTGGCGCACATCGCCTGGAGGATCGGGCGGCACCTCTCGGAGCACGACATCTGCTGGGCTCATGGGCACCGCGAGCTGCTCCTCGTGCTGGCCGGGCGCGCGGGCCGGAGGATCCCCATCGTCTGGCACTGGCACGGACCTCCGCTGTCGCTCTCGACCGAGTCGGAGGGTGCGCCGGCCGAGCGGCGCTTCACACGCGCGCTGGCGCGCCGCTGCGCCCGGGTGGTGGCGGTCTCCGGGTTCTGCGCCGACCAGGCCGTTCGGCTCGGGGTCCCGCCCGAGAAGCTGGTGGTGGTCGAGAACGCGGTGGCCGCCGAACCGGCGGGAGCACGCGCGGACGGGAACCCGCCGCTCCCCCCGCGAACCGCCGGGCAGGTGACGCTCCTGCTCCCCTGCGCCTCGATCCGGGCGCACAAGGGCGTGCACGTCGCGGTGCAGGCGCTCCAGCGCCTCTCGCCGGAGCACGTGCTGTGGGTGACGGGCAACGCGAGCGATCCGGTCGCGTCGGGTTACCTCGCCGAGCTCCGCGCCCTCGCCGGGCGCGACGGCGTCGCGGAGCGGGTGCACTTCATCGGCGCCCGGAGCGACGTGCAGCGCGTGATGTCGGCGGTGGACGTCGTGGTCGTGCCGTCGGTCTGGCGCGAACCCTTCGGGCTCGTGGCTGCCGAGGCGCAGCTCGTGGGCACGCCGGTCGTCGTCGCGGACCGAGGGGCGCTCCCCGCCATCGTCGGAGAGGGCCGGGCGGGCCTCGTCTTCCGCGCGGAAGATCCGGCGGACCTCGCCGCGGCGATCGAAAGGATCGGCAGGGACCACGCGCTCCGCGCCCGCCTCGTGGAGAC
>JAEZXM010000442.1 GCA_023419875.1 Pseudomonadota bacterium
CCCGCATGCGGCGCGCCGAGCGCGCGCCGGGCTTGCTCGAGCTCGGCCGACGGCCTCGCGCCGACCGCGCTCGCCAGGATCTCGCGGCAGGCGTCGTACTGCGCGAGCCCCTCCTTCGTCCGGCCGAGCTTCCCGAGGAGGCGGATCACCGCCGCGTGCCCCGGCTCCGAGAGCGGGTCCACCGCGACGCGGACGCGAGCGTGGACCAGCGCCTCCTCCGGATCGGCGTCGATGGTGCGCGAGACGAGCGCGTCGAGGATCGACAGCCGGAGGCGCCGGGCCGCCGCCCGCTCCGCGGCCGCCCACTCCTCGAACCGGAAGCACCCGGGGACCTCGAGCGCCTCGAGGATCTCGCCGCGGAAGGCGGACGCGGCGCGCCGCAGCGCGTCCACCCCGGCGGCCTGAACGCCACCCTCGAGCAGGGCGCGCACGCCCGCGACATCGAGCTCGCCGGGCCCCAGCGCGAGCCCGACCGCCTCCCCCTCCGCGACGAGGCGCGGCCGCCCGGGATCGACCAAGGGGCGCAGCTTGGCCAGGCTCCAGCGGAGCGACGCCCGCGGATCGCCGGGGCCGTCCCAGAGGAGATCGCAGAGCCGCGGCCGGAGCTGCGGACGCCCGGTGACGGCGAGGTAGCCCAGCAACGCACGGGTCCGGCGCGAGGGCGGGAGCGGGATCGCCCGGCCGTCGTGGAGCACCCGCAGATCGCCGAGCACCTCGACGCGAACCGTCGCGCTGGCCTCCGCCGCTTCGACCATCCCGGCCCTCCCGTGGCGGGTCATATGGCCCCGCCCGAGGGCCGCTGCACATTCCACGAGGGTTCCAACGGGGACACCAACGGGCGCGCCGCAAGCTCCCCTCGTCCGCCGCGCCTCCCATCCCGGGAGGGCCGGACGCGAAAGGAGCTTCACCATGACGCGCAAGACCTTCATCGCCGTTTCCACGCTGGCGATCGCCTCGGCCTTCGTCACCGCCCGGGCCGGCGAGCAGGCGAAGGCCGGGAAGCAGACGTACCTGGTCGTGTCGCCCCACACCGCCGAGCAGTGCCTCGCCGCGCTCGACCACCTCGTCGAGACGCGGAACCTCGAGAAGTTCGAGTTCGGGTGCGCGCACGGCGACCACACCGGCTACGCCCGCGTGTCGGCGCGGAGCCCGGAGGCAGCCCTCGCCATCGTGCCCGAGGTCGAGCGCACGGATGCGAAGGCCATCGCGGTGAGCCGGTTCACGGCGGCCCAGGTGGCCGCCCTCCACGAGAAGTGAGGACGCCATGACACAGACCGTGAATGGCGCGAAGCTCGACGCCTTCGTGCAGCAGGTGGTGGGGGAGCTCGGCGCCGCGGCGAGCGCCGTGCTGGTGCGGATCGGAGACCGCCTCGGGCTCTACCGGGCGCTGGCGAGCGAAGGGTCGGCGACGCCGGCGGAGCTGGCCGCGCGCACCGGCACGCACGAGCGGTACGTGCGGGAGTGGCTCGCCAACCAGGCTGCGGGCGGGTACGTGGCCTACGACCCCGCCACCGGCCGGTACGCGCTCCTGCCGGAGCAGGCCCTGGCGCTGGCGACCGAGGACAGCCCTGCCTCCGTGCAGGGCGCCTTCCAGCTCCTCGCGGCCATGACCCGCGCCGAGGCCCGCATCGCCGAGGCGTTCCGGTCCGGCGGGGGATTGCCCTGGGGCGCGCAGGATCCGGAGCTGTTCGAGGGCACGGAGCGGTTCTTCCGGCCCGGCTACGCGGCGAACCTCGTCGAGCGCTGGATCCCGGCGCTCGAGGGGATCGAGCCCCGGCTCCGCTCCGGCGGCTCCGTCGCCGACGTGGGGTGCGGGCACGGCGCCTCGACGATCCTCATGGCCCGGGCCTACCCGCGCTCGCGGTTCGTCGGGTTCGACTCGCACCCGGGGTCGATCGAGGCGGCGCGGGCGCGCGCGGCCGAGGCCGGCCTCGACGGCCGCGTCCGCTTCGAGGTCGCCGACGCCGTGTCCTTCCCGGGCGGCGGCTACGACCTCGTCGCCCACTTCGACTCGCTGCACGACATGGTCGATCCCGTGGGCGCCGCCCGGCGGGTCCGCCAGGCCCTCGCGCCGGAGGGCGCGTGGATGCTCGTCGAGCCTGCGGCGGGGGACCGGGTGGAGGACAACCTGAACCCGGTGGGCCGGCTCTTCTACGCCGCCTCGACCCTCATCTGCGTGCCCCACTCGCTCTCCGGCCACGGGGCGGCCCTCGGCGCGCAGGCCGGCGAGGCGCGCCTCCGGCAGGTCGTGGAGCAGGCCGGGTTCCGGCGATTCCGCAAGGCCACCGAGACCCCGTTCAACATCGTGTGCGAGGCGCGGTGACCTCGCGAGCCCGGGGGGAGGCGTCGCCTCCTCCCGGCTCGCTCCCTCGAGGGGCGGCTTGCAGCGGTGGGTTGCGCTGCTCGATCATGGCCGCGGCAGCACAGCGGCACCACGCGAGGACACCTCATGGGCATCGAGAAGCGCAAGGACCGGCGGTTCTACTACCACGTGAAGGTGGTCCTCGTGCTCGGCCGGACCGAGGTCGTCGCGCAGACCCAGGACGTGAGCTTCAAGGGCATCTTCGTCCGGACCGACACGCCGCTCCCCGAGCGCCACCTCCTGCGGCTTCGGTTCACGCTACCGCCCAAGGGCGACACGCTCACGCTCACCGGCATGGTGGCGCGCTCCGTGCCCGGCGGCCACGGCACGCCGCCCGGGGTGGGGGTCCAGTTCTACGGCGCCTCGGGCGCCGACCTCGATCGCTGGAACGAGTTCATCCGTTTCGTCGCCGCGAACGCGCCCGGGGCGAAAGCGGTCGCGCCTCCGCCGTTCCCGCCCGGCACGCCCGACGCCGTACGTCGTCGGTTCCCGCGCTACGCTGCGGCGCTCAAGGTGAACGTGCACGACGTCGGCGCGCTCGAGCAGCTCTACACCCGCAACGTCTCGAAGGGCGGGCTCTTCGTCGCCACCGCGCTCGACCTGCCGGCCGGGACCGCGCTCAAGCTCTCGGTGATCCACCCGAAGACGGGCGAGCCGTTCCCGCTCGACGCCGAGGTCCGCTGGCGCGCGGCCCCGCCCGACGCGGGGCTCGGCCTCGAGTTCACCCACCTGGACGATGCCCGGCGCGAGGCGTTCTTCGACTTCATCCGCTCGGAGATCCCGGTGGAGGAGGTCACGTACGTGAGCGAGGGCGACACCCGCCTCGTCGCCCACGGGCCGCGCGCGCCGGGAGATCCGGCACCCGACGACGCCTTCGACGTCGACGAGGGGTGATCGCTCGGTTGCGCCCCCGACGGAAACGAGCCACAAGGGGGCGCATGAGCGCGAACCCCGCGCCGGGGCTCACCCGCTTCGCCTGGCTCTCCGTCGCCGCGGCGCTCGTCACGATCGCCCTGAAGACCCTCGCCTGGCGGCTCACCGGTTCGGTGGGCCTCCTCTCCGACGCGGCCGAGTCGCTCGTCAACCTGCTGGCCGCCGGCATGACGCTGGCGATGCTCGTCGTCGCCGCCCGCCCGCCCGACGAAGAGCACGCCTGGGGGCACACCAAGGCCGAGTACTTCTCGAGCGGCGTCGAGGGCGCGCTCATTCTCCTGGCCGCGCTCGCGATCGCCTGGACGAGCGTCGATCGCCTGCTCCACCCGCGGGAGATCGAGCAGCCCGGCCTCGGGGTGGCGATGGGCGCGGCCGCCTCGGTGGTCAACCTGGTGGTGGCCCGGGTGCTCTTGCGCGCGGGGCGGAGGTACCACTCGATCGCGCTCGAGGCGGACGCCCACCACCTCATGACGGACGTCTGGACCTCCTCGGGCGTGCTCGCCGGGATCGGCGTCGTGACCCTCACCGGCTGGCAACGGCTCGACCCGATCCTCGCCCTCCTCGTCGCCGCCAACATCGTGCGGACCGCCGTCCTCCTCCTCCGCCGCTCCACGCACGGCCTGCTCGACGCGAGCATCCCGCCCGACGAGCAGCGCGCGCTCCAGGAGGTCCTCCGGCGGTACGCGGCGCGGCAGGTGCGCTTCCACGCGGTGCGCACGCGCCAGGCGGCCTCGCGCCGCTTCATCACCATGCACGTGCTCGTCCCCGGCGACTGGACGGTGCGGCGCGGCCACGACCTGCTCGAGGAGGTCGAGCGCGACGTCCGCGCCGCCGTCCCCAACGCCAACGTCCTCACCCACCTCGAGGCCATCGAGGATCCCGCCTCGTTCGCGGATCAGGAGCTCGATCGCACGCCGGCGACGGGCGGCGCGTCCCGGCCGGACGAGCACCGCTGAGCGCCCCGTCAACCTGGACAATCCGCGTCGAAGCGCGCTCTAATCCTGGGCCACGCAGATCGTTTTAGATTCTCGCCGCCCGGTACGCCCGTGTCCCGGCCGGCCCCCAAACGCTCCTTTCCGAAAGGAAGGCTCTCGATGTCCACGCGCCACGCACGCTCGTTCGCGCTCGCGGTCCTGGCCCTCGCCCTGTCGGCGGCCGGCTGCAGCCGGACCGAACCCTCGGCGGCGTCCACGCCCGCCGTCCCCGCCGCCTCCACCCTCCTCGTCCACCAGGAAGGCGAGACGATGACCAGCGGCGGCGGGTGTGTCACCCGCACGAACCCCTACGCCAACCTCCAGTGCCGGAGCGACGCGATCTACGGGACGTTCGACTTCCCGGAGGCCGCCCGCTACCGCTTCGTGGTCCGCGGCGCCTCGAGCTCCAGCTCGCGCGCCCGCGCAGGCCTGTACGTCGGCGGCGTCCGCGCGGCCGGCCTCGAGTGGCCCGGCACCGCGTTCACGGACGTGGAGCTCACCTGGGACGTCTCCGCTCCCGGCGCGAAGGAGGTCCGCTTCGTGATGGAGGTCGACGACGGCACCTCCGACACGTACGTCGACTGGTTCGAGCTCTACTCCGAGGGCCCG
Source organism: Pseudomonadota bacterium (assembly GCA_023419875.1). GTDB lineage: Bacteria > Myxococcota > Myxococcia > Myxococcales > Anaeromyxobacteraceae > Anaeromyxobacter. The sequence goes on from JAEZXM010000442.1 coordinate 4,879, forward strand.
ATCCCGCCGCCGCCCGAGCCGCCCGAGCCGCCGCCCGAGAGCGCGTACGCGTCCGGCGTGTACCGCAACCTCTTCCAGGAGTGGAACCCCTCGATCACCGACGCCCAGGTCCAGGCCAAGCTCGACGAGTGGTGGGCGAGCCTCTTCGCCAGCACCGACGACAACAAGCGCGTGTACTACCCCTACGGCACGAACACGAACGGCGCGCTCGCGTACATCAAGGACGTGGGCGACAACGACATCCGCAGCGAGGGCGTGTCGTACGGAATGATGATCGCCGTCCAGATGAACAAGCAGGCGGAGTTCAACGCGCTGTGGAACTTCGCGAAGTCGGTCATGCAGCATCAGACCGGTCCGCGGAAGGGCTACTTCGCCTGGCAGGTGAGCACGAGCGGCTCGATCATGGACCAGAACCCCGCCTCGGACGGCGAGGAGTACTTCGCCACCGCGCTCTTCTTCGCCGGCCACCGCTGGGGCAACGGCACCGGCATCTACAACTACACCGCCGAGGCGAACGCCATCCTCGACGTCATGCTGCACAAGGAGGACATGAACGCCGGCGTCCTCGAGGGCGTCACGAGCATGTTCAACCGGACGCAGAAGCAGGTGGTCTTCGTCCCCTACTACAACTCGGCCAACTTCACCGACCCGTCGTACCACCTGCCCGCGTTCTACGAGCTGTGGGCCCGGTGGGCGGCCGGGTGGAACGGCCAGGCGGCGGCGGATCGCCAGTTCTGGCTCGACGCCGCCGCGGCGAGCCGGGCGTTCTACCCGAAGGCCGCGCACGCCACGACCGGCCTCAGCCCCGACTATGCCGAGTTCAACGGCGCGCCCAACAACACCAACAACCATGGCGACTTCCGCTTCGACGCCTGGCGCGTCGCCATGAACTGGGCCGTGGACCATTCGTGGTTCCGGGGGGACGCGACCGAGCCCGTGCTCGCCGACCGGCTCCAGGCCTTCCTCTACGGCCAGGGCATCACCAGCTACGGCAACCAGTTCACCCTCGCCGGGTCGCCGCTGTCGACCGATCATTCGCCCGGCCTCGTCGCCTGCACCGGCGTCGCCTCGCTCGCCGCCACGCACGCGCGGCGCCTCGAGTTCGTCCGTGAGCTCTGGAACCTCAATCCGCCCACGGGCCAGTGGCGCTACTACGACGGCATGCTGAGCTTCATGTCGCTCCTCCACGCCAGCGGCAACTTCAAGATCTGGAAGCCGGGCGGCAGCCAGGGCCCGTACACGCTCACGGTCACGAGGGACGGCACCGGCAGCGGCATGGTCGGCTCCTCCCCCGCGGGCGTGGACTGCGGGACGACGTGCACCGGGACCTTCGCCGCCGGGACGAGCGTCACGCTCCTCGCGGTCCCCGCGCACGGCTCGCTCTTCACCGGCTGGAGCGGCGCGTGCAGCGGCACCGCGGCCTGCGTCGTCTCCATGACCGAGGCGCGGACCGTCAACGCCACCTTCGACCGCGGCTCCATCTACACCCTGGGCGTCACGACGTCGGGCACCGGGACGGGCACGGTCACCTCCACCCCCACCGGCATCAACTGCGGCACCACGTGCAGCGCGTCGTTCGTGGGGGGTACCGTGGTCACCTTGACCGCGGCGGCGAGCTCCGGCTCGACGTTCGGCGGCTGGACCGGCTGCACCAGCGCGAGCGGGACGACCTGCACCGTCACCATGACGTCGGCCTCCACCGTGACGGCGACGTTCAGCTCGAGCGGCTTCCTGCTCACGGTGACCAAGGCGGGCACGGGATCCGGAACGGTCGCGTCCACGCCCTCGGGCATCAGCTGCGGCTCGACGTGCAGCGCGACGTACACGAGTGGCAGCCGGGTCACCCTGAGGCGGACGGTCGCCTCGGGCTCGACGTTCGGTGGCTGGAGCGGCGCGTGCTCCGGCACGACGAGCACCTGCATCGTGACGATGTCCCAGGCGCGGACGGTGACGGCGACGTTCAACGGCGGCACACCGAGCTACGCCCTCACCGTCACGAGGTCCGGCCCGGGGACCGGCACGGTCACGTCCACGCCGGCGGGCATCGACTGCGGCTCGGCGTGCAGCGCGACGTACACGAGCGGCACCGTGGTCACCCTGACCGCAGCCGCCGCGACCGGGTCGGCCTTCGCCGGCTGGACCGACGCGTGCTCCGGGACGACGACCACCTGTGTGGTCACCATGTCCCAGGCCCGGGCAACGACCGCGACCTTCAACGCGAACCCGATCCTGTACACCCTGAGCGTCACCCGCTCCGGCACCGGCAGCGGAACGGTCGGCTCGAGCCCTGCGGGCGTGAGCTGCGGAACGACGTGCAGCGCGCTCTTCGGGAGCGCCAGCGTGGTGACCCTGACGGCGACGCCGGCGAGCGGCTCGGTGTTCTCCGGCTGGGGCGGCGCGTGCTCGGGCGCGGCCGCCACGTGCACCGTCACGATGACCGGCGCGCAGTCGGTCACGGCCAGCTTCACCGCGAGCCCCACGGACGCCGTGCTCACCGTCACGACCGGCGGAACCGGCAGCGGAACCGTGACCTCCTCTCCGGCCGGGGTGAGCTGCGGGGCGACGTGCAGCGCTTCCTTCCCGGTCGGCACCACCGTCACCCTGACCGCGACTCCCACCAGCCCGTCCACGTTCGGCGGCTGGGGCGGCGCGTGCACCGGCACGGCCGCGACCTGCGTCGTCACCATGTCCGCGGCCCAGAGCGTCACCGCCACGTTCAACCCCGGCAGCAGCGACACGCCGTGCGCGAACCCGATCTCGTTCTCCTGGAACACGGGGAACTTCGGCACGACCGGGGCCGTCTGCTACCGCGCGCTCCAGCCGATCTCCGGCTGGACCTGCTCCAGCATGGCCGGCCGCACCGTCAGCATCAACGGCGGACCCGCCAGCGCCACCTGCGGCGGCGGCCCACTCGCGAAGCACACCGACGGCTTCACGTACTTCTCCGTGTCGGCCGGGCAGTACTCGTGGGCCAACATCTCCGTCTGGTAGCTCCGCGGAGCTGAGCGTCGAAGACGGGCGGGGTGGCACTCCGGTGCCGCCCCGCCTTTCGTTCCCTCCGCCGCGCGGGCGTGGCCCCCGGCGCGAGCCCCAGCAGCGACGCCGCCTCCGGTACCCCATGGCGCGCCGCTGCCAGCAGGAACGGCGCGGCCCGCGCGCGATCTCGCGGTGCGCCGAGGCCGCCGTACCAGTACGCCCGCCCCACTGCCGCCGCTGCCGCCGCATGCCCCCGAGCCGCCGCGCGGCGGAGCCAGCGGAGCGCTGCGGAGCCGTCGCGCGGCACGCC
>JAEZXM010000446.1 GCA_023419875.1 Pseudomonadota bacterium
GAAGGCCGCGCCGAGCTCCGCTACCGGAGCGGCGAGGACGCCACCGCGCTCTTTCCGGAGGTGGCGAAGGCGCTCGAGACCTGGCCCGTGGACGCGGTGATCGACGGCGAGGTGGTGGTGCTCGCGCCGGACGGCCGCCCCTCGTTCCAGGCGCTCCAGGGGCGGGGGCAGCTCGCCCGCCGCGACGACCGCAGGCGGGCGTCGGTGGAGACGCCCGCGACCCTCTTCACCTTCGATCTCCTCGCGCTCGGCGGCCGCGACCTGCGCGCGCTCCCGCTCGCCGAGCGAAAGCGCCTCCTCGCCGCGGTGGCCCCGAAGCTCGGGCCGATCCGCTTCGCCGATCACGTGGAGGAGAAGGGGCGCGCGCTTCATCGCGAGGTCGAGGCCCGAGGGCTCGAGGGGATCATGGCGAAGCGCGCCGACGCTCCGTACCGCTCCGGTCGGTCGGGGGCCTGGCTCAAGATCCGGGCGGCGCGGACCGCGGACCTGGCGGTGGTCGGCTTCACCGCGCCCAGGGGCGGGCGGGCCCGCTTCGGCGCGCTGCTGCTCGCGAGCGCCGAGCCCGAGGGGCTCGTCTTTGCGGGCCAGGTCGGCAGCGGGTTCACGGACCGTCAGCTCGACGAGCTGCACGCCGCCCTCGCGCCGAAGATCCGGAAGACGCCGGCGTGCGGCGGCCCGGTCCCGCGGACGCGCGGCAACACCTGGGTCGAGCCGGAGCTCGTGGTGGAGGTCCGGTTCCGCGAGTGGACGAAGGAGGGCCTGCTCCGGCAGCCGGTCTTCCTGCGCGTGCGGCACGACAAGAAGGTGGGGGAGACGGGGCGGCAGCGGGAGGTCTCGATGCCGCAGAGCCGGCCCGAGGACCCGGACCCGAGGGCCACGGCCCCGGCGGACGGCGCGCAGAGCCGTGTCCCGATCAGCAACCCGGACAAGGTCTACTTCCCCGGCGAGGGGATCACCAAGGGTGAGCTGGTCGAGTACTACCGGGAGATCGCGCCCTACCTGCTCCCGTTCCTCGCCGACCGCCCGCTCGTGCTGACGCGCTATCCGGACGGCATCCTCGGCAAGAGCTTCTTCCAGAAGGACGCGCCGACCTGGCGCCCGGAGTGGATGCGGACCGTCACCGTGCACGCCGAGGAGAAGGACCGCGACCTCGCCCACTTTCTCGCCGACGACGTCGACGGGCTGCTCTGGCTCGTGAACCTCGGCGTCATCCCCATCCACGTCTTCTCCAGCCGCGCCGGCTCGCTCGACCGGCCGGACTGGTGCATCCTCGACATCGATCCCAAGGAGGCGCCGTTCGCGCACGTCCTCCGGATCGCGCGCGCGGCCCACGCGCTCTGCGACGAGATCGGCCTCCCCGCCTACCCGAAGACGACCGGCCAGCGCGGGATGCACGTGCTCTTCCCGCTCGCGCGGCAGCTCGACCACGGGCACGCGCGCGCGCTCGGCGAGCTCGTCGCCCGTGTGCTGGAGGCGGAGCTCCCGGACATCTCCACCACGGCACGCGCCGTCTCCGCGCGCCGGGGCAAGGTGTACCTCGACTACCTCCAGAACGGCTTCGGCAAGACGATCGTCGCGCCGTACGCGGTCCGGCCGCGGCCGGGCGCGCCCGTCTCGACGCCTCTCTCCTGGAGCGAGGTGACGGCGCGGCTCGATCCCTCGAAGTTCACGATCCGCAACGCCCGGAGGCGGGCCGAGCGGCTGGGGAGCGACCCGCTCCGCCCGGTGCTCACCGAGGAGCCCGACCTCCTGCGCGTGCTGGAGCGGCTCCGGGCGCGGCTCCCGGAGGGCGCCCGCGCCTCGACGTGAGCGCGCAGCCGGCGGGCCCGGGGCAGGCGGCGTGCCAGGCGGAAAACCGCTGGAACGTCGGCGGACTCGTGACGTCGTCCGGGCCGGCGCCCGCTCCGCGCGGCACTGGAAGTCCCCGGAACACGGGGCGATCCGCCCCGGACCCGCTCCCACCGTGAACAGCACGCGAGCCGGCCCCGGCCGGAGACCCGCCGGGGACGCATGGACAATGCCGCGCAATGCGCGCAATGAATCGTAGACAATCGGCGGCGCTGGTGTATTTTGCGGGCCACCGAAAGGGAGATCCGACGACTTATGGCCAGAAACGCGCAGACCTCGATCGATGCCATCCTGCAGTCCGCCGCCGCCAAGGTGGTGGCCCGCGTCTCCGCCGAGCTCGCCCGCCAGATGGGAGCGCTCGTGCAGGAAGGTCTGGAGCGCGAGCTCCAGCGCACCGGGCGCACCGTCCGCACCCGCGGCCGCGTTGCGCGGAGCTCCACGCGGCGCCGTCCGCCCCGCACCGAGATCACCCGCTGGGTGGCCGACAACCGGGCGCGTCGGGTCCCGACGTTCGTGATCCAGGCGACCGGGCTCGACACGAAGAAGAAGATCGTCGCGAAGTACGGCCAGAACGTCGCCTTCGAGAAGGGCAAGCCGAACCCGAAGCCGAAGGCGGCGTAGCGAAACGCCGATCGTGATTCGGAAACAGCGGGGGAGGGGCAGAGCCCCTCCTCGCTGGGTGCCGCGCAAGCCCGCTTTCCACAATCCGTAAGATCACTGCGGACGCAGCGCGGCGGGACCCAGCGCAGCAGGGGTGGGGCCCCGGGAGCTTCGCTCCTGGGGCGGGGGCGCAGCCCCCGTGTGATCCTGCCCGGCGCCTCACCGCTCGACGAGGCCCGACCGCAGCCCGGCGCGCTCCAGCGCGGCTGCGGCGGGCTCCAGGGCCTCGGTCGCCACCCAGAACCCGACACCGGTGCGGACCCGGGACCCGAGCGCCCAGCGCGCGGTGTAGGGCTCCGGCTCGGCCAGGTAGTTCACTCCGAGCGCGTCCAGGGTCTGCTCCACGGACCGGGCCTCGCGCCTCGAGCCCGCCAGGTACACCCGGACGATCTCGCTGCCCTGCTCGAACGACTCCTCCGTCACCCGCGGCATCACTGCCTCCGCGAGGAATCTAGGCAAAAACGGCGCCACGCACCACCTGCATCCCGGCGCCTTGCCACGGCCAGCCCGCCGCGCTCGCCCCAAGCCGGAGGCGTTCGCGAGCCAGCACTCGGCTATCTTCCCCGCTCATGACGACGCTCGCCTGGCTCCCGCCGCCCCTGCTCCGGCCTGGCCCTCTGGGCGTGCTCTGGTGGCAGTGGCTCGCGCTCCCCCTGCTGCTCCTCGCCTGTGTCGCCGCCGGCGCGCTGCTCGGCTGGCTCACGCGCGCGCTGCTCGCCCGGCTCGCGGCCCGCACGCGCACGGGCTGGGACGACCGGATCATCGAAAGGATCGGCGGCCCACTCACCGCGCTCTGGGCCGTCGGCCTCTTCTCGATCGCCAGCGCCTGGCTGGAGCTTCCCGCCGGGTTCGCGGCGACGCTCCGGACCCTGCTCCGCGCGGTCGTCTACCTGACGATCTTCTGGGCGGGGTTCCGCCTCGTGGACGTCGCCTTCGTGGCGCTCGGCGCCGCGCCCTGGACCCGCACCGGGACCGGCACCGGGCTCGCCGGGCTCCTGCCGCTCGGCAGGAAGATCGCGAAGGTCCTGCTCCTGACGATGGGCGTCGTGGCCGTGCTCAACGAGCTCGGGTTCCAGGTCGCGAGCCTCCTCGCCGGCCTCGGCATCGGCGGCATCGCCCTCGCGCTCGCCGCGCAGAAGACGGTCGAGAACCTCTTCGGCTCGGTGGCCATCGGGGTGGACCAGCCGTTCCGGGTGGGCGACTTCGTCAAGGTCGAGGACTTCGTCGGTACGGTGGAGAGCATCGGTATGCGCTCCACCCGCTTCCGGACGCTCGACCGGACCGTCATCACGATGCCGAACGGGAAGCTCGCCGACAGCCGCGCCGAGACCTTCGCCGCCCGCGACCGGATCCGCCTGTTCGTGAACCTCGGGCTCCGCTACGCGACCACCGCGGCGCAGATGCGCGTCGTGCTGGGGGGATTCGAGGACGTGCTCCTCGCGCACCCGAAGCTCTTCCGTGACGCGCCGCCCAGCGTCCGCTTCAACGACATCCGCGAGTCGTCGCTCAACGTCGAGGTGGTGGCCTGGTTCGCGACGGCGGACTGGAACGAGTTCACCCGGATCCGCCAGGACCTCTACCTCGCGTTCCTGGAGGTGGTGGAGCGCGCCGGCACCGCACTCGCGTACCCGACGCGGACGATCCACCGCGGGGACGCTCCCGAAAACGGCAAGGGGCCCGACGCGCGGGCCCCTCGTAGTGGTGGAGCTGATCGGGATCGAACCGACGACCTCTAGAGTGCGATTCTAGCGCTCTCCCAGCTGAGCTACAGCCCCGGGTCCCGCTGCTGCAAGGGACCGCTTCCTTAACGGGATACGCGGGGTTGTGTCAAGCTCCGTCTGGCTCGGGGGGGTGCTATTGTGACTGCGATGGCTCCGCCCGGAAAGCAGCTTTCCCCAGCCGAGATCTCCGCGCTCGAGCACGCCTTCGCCTCCGACCCGAACTCCGACGCCTACCGGCCGCTCACCGAGGCGTACCTCGCGGCGGGCCGGTTCATGGAGGCGATGGTCGTCTGCAAGAAGGGCGTGAAGGCGCACCCGGACGATCCGGGGGCGCGCGTGCTCCTCGCCCGCGTGTACGCAGATCAGGGCAAGGATCGAAAGGCGCTCGAGGAGCTCGGCGGCGTCCTCGCGGCGTTCCCGACCTTCCTCGCCGCGAACCGGCTCGCCGCCCAGCTTCACTTCCGCCTCGGCGAGCGCGAGGCGGGCGAGGCAGCGCTCCGCCGTGCGATCGAGGCGGCGCCGAACGACCCGGAGACCGCCGAGCTGATCCACAAGCACGGCGTTCGCCTCGCGCCGGGGCGCCCGCGCTCGGGGGCCGACGCGCCGCCGGTCGCCCCGCGCGCGCCGCGGGGC
>JAEZXM010000461.1 GCA_023419875.1 Pseudomonadota bacterium
GCTCGGCGCCGAGGGCGTCGCCGCCGTCGCCGCGGACAAGAGCAGGCTCCTCGCCGCCGACCTCGGGCTCGAGCTCGTCGACGGGCTCGACCGCCCCGAGGACCTGGGAGGGCTCGCGCAGTTCAAGGCGTGGATGGAGGAGCGGGCGCTGGCGTTCGACGCGGAGGCCTCCCGCTACGGCCTCCCACCGCCGCGGGGCGTGCTGCTCGTCGGCGTCCAGGGCTGCGGGAAGTCGCTCGCCGCCAAGGCCGCCGCCGCGCGGCTCGGCGTCCCCATCCTGCGGCTCGATCTCCCGCGCGTGCTCGGCTCGCGCTCCGGCGCCGAGGAAGGGCTGGCGCGAGCGCTCGAGGCGTCAGAGGCTCTCGCCCCGGTCGCGCTCTGGGTCGACGAGATCGAGAAGGGGTTCGCGGGCTCGACGCCCGGGGACGGCGGCGACCCGCGCGCGGCGCGGCTCCTCGGCGCGTTCTCGACCTGGCTCCAGGAGCGCAAGGGGCCCGTGTTCGTGGTCGCGACCGCCAACGACGTCTCCCGCCTGCCGCCCGAGCTGCTCCGGCGCGGCCGCTTCGACGAGCTGTTCTTCGTGGACCTGCCCGACCTCGAGGCGCGGCACGAGATCGTCGAGCTCCACCTCCGGCGGCGTGGCCGGGAGCCGGCGGCCGTGGACGTGGCGGCGATCGCGGAGCAGTGCGCCGACTACTCCGGCGCGGAGCTCGAGCAGGTGGTGGTGGGGGCCTTGCACCGGGCGTACGCCCTCGGCCGCGAGGTCGAGACCGGCGACCTCCGCCGCGTCGCGCAGGACCTCGTGCCCCTCTACAAGACGTACGAGGAGCAGATCAAGGCGCTCCGCGAGTGGTCGCGCGGTCGAGCCCGGACCGCGGGGCGGGCGGGCGCGATGGTCGATCTGTTCCGGCGGGCGCAGGGGTGAGCTGCCGCGTCACCTGCAGGGCCGTGTGCTCCTGATCGTGCTCACCCGCGCCTGAGCTCGGCGGGCCGCGCCCGCAGCCGGTCGAGCAGCGCGCGTCCCTCCGCCCACGCCCCCAGGTTCGACGCAGCGTTGACATGACCCTTCGCGCCCACCGGGACGAGCTCGCTGCCCCAGCGCCGCGCGACCGCCTCGGCGTGCGCGGGCGTGCCGTACGGATCGTCCGTGCTCGCGACCAGGATCGAGGGCACGGGCAGGGTCAGCGAGACCGCGGGCCGGAAGCCGATGGCCTCGGGCGGGAAGCTCGGCCCGTGCACGTCCGGCACCGCGACGAGGAGCGCCGCGACGACGTCCGCGTCGCGGAGCGCGTCGGCGGCCTCGGCGACGACGAGGCATCCGAGGCTGTGGGCCACGACCGCCTTGGGCCCCGTCGCCCGGCGCAGATCGCGCACGAGCGCGCCGACCCATTCGTCGCGGACGGGACGTTCCCAGTCCCGCTGCTCCACCCAGATCGAGCCGGGAAGGGAGGCGGCCCAGATCGACTGCCAGTGCTCCGGCCCGGAGTTCCCGATGCCGGGGACGAACAGCACGGTCGGTTCCATGTTCCGGGTGTGCCGGCGGCGACGGCACCCCGCCATGCAACGGCGTCGCAGGTCCCCGCGCGGAGCGCGCGGACCCGGTTCACTCGATGACCGAGTTCACCGGGTCCGGCGTGTTGGCGTTGGTGGAGATCCCCGGTCGCCACTGCCAGTAGGGCGAGCCCGCGGTGTTGTCGTGCAGGTACGAGTCGCGGATCGAGAGCGTGCCCTTCTTCGACTGATCGTTGCTCGTGAAGAAGATCGCCCCGCCAAACGCGTCGTCGCCGGCGTGGTTGTTCCGGATCTGCACGCCGCAGATGGTGACGTCCATGGCCACGCCGTCGCTGTAGAGGGCGCCACCGTTCCCGCCCGAGCCGGTCTGGTGCTGCTCCCCGTTCATGTAGGCGCACTTGTCCGGCTCGTCGTTGTTCGCCCCGTACCCGGTCGCCACGTTGCCGTCGAACAAGCTGTCGTAGACGTTCAGCGTGGCGAACAGGCCGCCCAGCCCGCCGGCGTTGCTGGCGCGGTTGTTGAGGAAGCTCGAGCGCGCGATGGTGGCGGGCCTCGTGCCGAGCAGGTAGACGGCGCCGCCGCCGGTGTCGGGGCCGAGCAGCGCCGCCTGGTTGTTGGCGAAGGTCACGTCGACGACGCGCAGCACGCCGTCGCGCATGAAGAGCGCGCCGCCCTGGCCGTCGTTCCAGCCCTGCGAGCAGGGCGGGGGGCGGCCGGTGGGGATCTGCTCGGTCGGGGTGGCCCTGCCGTTCACGAGCACCAGGTGCTGGAGCGTGAGCATGCGCGTGTTCACCTGCCAGTTGCCGCTGTACCAGCGGAGGATCTGCACCGCGTTCCCGCCGTCGAGCGTGATCCGGTTGCCGCCGTCGATGACCGTGTCCCGGTCGGTGGGAAGCTGGAGCGTCGACGTGACCGGGATCGTGACCGGGTCCGCCCCGCAGCTGAACGTGATCACGCCCCCGCGGGCGATCGCCGCGGCGAGCGCCGCGAAGGTGCAGCTCGCGGGCGTGCCGGTCCCGACGATCGTCGTCGGGCTCGAGGTGTCCGCCGGCAGGGCCGCCGCCGGGAGCGCCTGGCTGCACGAGCCGTCCGGGTTTCCGGCCGGGGGGAAGGTGCCGGCGATCCCGCAGTACCCGGGCGTCCCGTCGCTCTTGCTGCACGTCAGCCCGGTGCCGCAGGCGCCGCACGCCTGCGGCTCGCCGCAGGAGTCCACGAACGCACCGCACTGGAACCCCTGCGTGGCGCAGGTCCGCGTGGGCCGGCAATCGCCGCCTGCGGTGGCGGTGCAGGAAAGCAGCGGCAGGGCGAGGAGCGCGATCGTGAGCGTTCGCATGGCGCCTTGGACCCTTCGGGTCATCCGACGGACGTTGGGTTGCCACGCACGTTCCGCAAGTTCCGCTGCCGTGGCAAGGGGTGGCGCGTCGCACAGGCGCGCACCTCCATTCACCTCGAGCAGATCGCCTGCCGAAACGAACGTCTTCGCGCGATCAGGGTGAGGACGGAG